>JAJAYG010000294.1 GCA_026786335.1 Chitinophagales bacterium
CATTTGCATATGCAAGTTTATTTTCGCTTGGCGACCCTATTAATAATACCAGAACATTTTATGCTGCGTATCCTTACGTAACATTTGTTTACAATAATGGATCAGCTTATGGTCCATGGGCAGATGCTGTTGATGGTTATGCAGGGTTGCGTTTTGCAATTGCTGGAGAGCTTTATTATGGATGGGTTAGGATGGATATTGCGGCTGATGGTGGTTCGGCAATTATTAAAGATTACGCTTACAATGCAACCAAAGAAACTCCAATTGATGCCGGTGCCGCAAATGTTGGTATTGCCCCTACAGCAGAAAATAACATGCTCCAAGTTTATTCATTTGGAAATATTCTTCATGTTAATTCTGCTGGACTTTCTATTCCATCTCAACTTAAAATTGTAAATACATTAGGTGAAGTAGTGAAAATGATAACACTAACTAACAGCCAGCAAGAAATTGATTTAACCGGACTATCCCATTCATTGTATATAGTTTCTGTTACTGACGGAGGCAAGATCTACTCCGGTAAAATTGTTCTTTAATTTAATGGCTGTTGTAACTTCTTTTTTTTATTGAAATGAATTGAATGGCCTTAATAGTTTTTTCAGTAGCACCTCAACAGAGGTGCTACTTTTTTAGCCATTCACTTACTATGGTTTCAAATTTATCATTTGGCTTTTGATAGAAACCCGCAGTCATCCTCTGTCGATAGGCCTCATATAAAGTAACTGCACATGCAACTGATATGTTCAGGCTTTCAATCATTCCTACCTGAGGGATAATAAAATTGCCATCACACAACGCGGCTGCTTCTTCACTAACTCCATCTTTTTCATTTCCAAAAACCAATGCAAGAGATTCTGTAAAGTTCATGTGGTACAAATCGATTGAAGAGATACCCAGTTTGGTGGCGAATATCTTTGAATAACTCTTTCTTAAAGCAGTAAAACATTCAGCAGTTGAGCTGTAATGATTTATTGTGAGCCATTTGCTTGCACTGGCAGAAGATTTTTTGCTAAGCTTTGATTGATTTTTTTCTTTGGTTGAAAGAATAAAAACCTCAGCAATACCCACCGCATCACATGATCTAAGACAGGCAGCAATGTTATGCGGGTCATTTACATTCTCAAAAACCACAGTGATATCAAATTGTCGCTTCGACAATACTTTTCGAATTCGGGATTCGCGCTCAGAAGTCATTTTACAAAGATGTGAGTAAAATGAAAAAAGAAGTTATGAAGCATTAAAATTATTTGAAGAAACCGACCTCAACTTATCAACATTTCAGCAGCCATAATTGTGACCAAGTTTTCACAAAAACTCACCTCTTTCTGTTGTACTTTTACGCCTCTTAAGATTTAAAGAAAATCATCTTAACTTATGTTGCTTTCCTTTCAACTTAAAACAAAATAAATCCAATTTTAATCAACAAAAATCTGTGTAATCAAATTTAATTATGGCCGAAGGATCAAGGATAATTCCAGTAAATATTGAAGAAGAAATGAAAACGGCTTACATCGATTATTCGATGTCGGTAATAGTTTCTCGTGCAATCCCCGATGCGCGCGACGGATTAAAGCCCGTTCACCGCAGAATACTTTTTGCAATGAATGAGTTGGGAATGCAACACAACCGCCCTTATAAAAAATCTGCAAGAGTAGTGGGTGAGGTGTTGGGTAAGTACCATCCACATGGCGATTCATCAGTTTATGAAGCAATGGTTCGCATGGCTCAATGGTGGAGCATGCGGTATACATTGATTGATGGCCAGGGAAACTTTGGTTCATTGGATGATGATCCGGCAGCAGCAATGCGTTACACTGAGGTTCGCTTAACAAAACTTGCCGATGAGGTAATGGCCGATATTGAAAAAGATACCGTTGACTTTCAATTGAACTTCGACGATACATTAAAAGAACCTACAGTAATGCCAAGCAGGGTTCCATTAATGCTCGTTAATGGAGCTTCAGGAATTGCAGTTGGAATGGCTACCAATATGCTCCCGCATAACTTGTCTGAAGTGCTTGATGGAATTTGTGCTTACATTGATAATAAGGAGATTACAGTTGAAGAGCTAATCAAATTTGTGAAGGCGCCCGACTTTCCAACCGGTGGAATTATTTATGGATATGATGGCGTTAAGCAAGGGCTTTTAACCGGCAGAGGCAAAGTAGTGCTAAGAGCAAAAACAGAATTTGAAACGCTTAAAAATGGTCGCGAAAGAATTATAGTTTCGGAAGTTCCTTACCAGGTTAACAAAGCATCAATAGTTGCCAAGACTCATGAATTGATGATGGAAAAGATCATAGATGGTATTTCTGAATGCAGAGATGAATCGGATCGTGATGGCGTGCGGGTGGTATTTGAATTGAAGAGAGACGGAATTCCTAATGTGGTGCTTAATCAACTATTCAAGTTTACACAACTTCAAAATTCCTATGGAGTAAATAACATCGCTTTGGTAAACGGTCGACCAAAGCAAATGAATATTAGAGATCAGATTGTGGTCTTTGTAGATTTCAGGCATGAGGTTTTGGTAAGGAAAACAAAATTTGAATTAGCAGAAGCAGAAAGGCGCGCTCATATTCTTGAAGGTTTATTAATTGCCCTTGATCATCTTGATGAAGTAATTGCTCTCATTCGCGCTTCAAAAACTCCCGATGAGGCTCAGGAGGGGTTAATGAAAGAATTCAAACTTTCAGAAATTCAATCCAAAGCAATTCTCGAAATGCGTTTGCAGCGCCTTACCGGTTTAGAGCGTGATAAGATTCGTGATGAGTATAAGGAAGTTAAGAATATGATTGACTACTACAACTCAGTTTTAAATGATGAGAAGTTGCGGTTCGAGATTATTAAAGATGAAATGATTGAACTGAAGAAAAAGTTTGGTGATGAAAGAAGAAGCGAAATAGTTGCCAATGCCGAAGACCTGAATATGGAAGACCTGATTGCCGACGAAGACATGGTGATCACCATTTCAAATATGGGCTACATAAAAAGAACAACTCTTTCAAGCTACAGAAGACAAGGCAGAGGAGGTAAAGGATCTGTTGGCAGCGGCTCAAGAGAAGAAGACTTTATTGAACATCTTTTTATAGCAAGCAATCACAATTACATTTTATTCTTTACCGAAAAGGGAAAATGTTATTGGATGAAAGTTTATTCAGTTCCCGAAGGAAATAAAACTGTTAAAGGAAGAGCAATTCAAAACCTGCTCAACCTTCCAAGTGACGATAAAATAAGAGCGGTTATTAATGTGAAGAAATTAGACGACCCTGAGTTTCTGAAAAATAACTATCTGTTCTTCTGTACCAAAAAAGGAATTATTAAGAAAACAACCTTAGAAGAATTTAGCAGACCTCGCAACAGTGGAATTATTGCACTAACAGTAAAAGAGGGAGATCAACTTCTTGAAGTTAAAATGACCAATGGCAAATGTGAAGTATTGATCGCAGTTAAATCAGGTAAAGCAATTCATTTCCCCGAAGAAAAAGTTAGAGCAATGGGCCGTGGTGCAGCCGGTGTGCATGGTATAAAGCTTGACACCACAAAAGATGAAGTGGTAGGCATGGTATGCGTAGAGAAAATTGACAAGGAGCAAACAATTTTGGTGGTTTCTGAAAAAGGTTATGGCAAGCGAACAGATATTGATGAATACAGAATTACCAACCGCGGTGGTAAAGGTGTAAAGACTTTGAACGTAACACCCAAAACAGGTGCGCTCGTAGCTCTTAAAAATGTTACCAATAAAGATGATCTTATGATTATTAATGAATCGGGCGTTGCAATTAGAATGGGAGTGGGAACTATTAAAGTAATCGGCAGAGCAACGCAAGGTGTAAGATTAATTAAGCTGAAAGGCGATGATAAAATTGCAGCCGTTGCCAAAATTATTATGGATGATGTAGTTATTGATGATGAATCGAATGAAAAGAAAGATGACGGCGAAAAACAAGGTGATATGTTCAGCAAGAATTGATAGCGCTCTACTAATTTCGGCCCGATTTTAATTATGCTCAACCAATTAAACTGAATTCATTTTAAACTTCAATCACAAATAAAAACATGAAAAAGATATTTTTTTCAATTTCACTTTTTACACTTTCATTCTCATTTGCATTCTCACAGTCTTCAAAAGTTGTATCGGCATTTAACTATTTAAAAACCGGTGAGTTCGATAATGCCAAACAAGCAATTAATGAGGCAACACAAGACCCCAAAACAGGAGCACAGGCAAAAACCTGGTTCTACCGCGGTTCTATTTATGAAGCAATTCTTGGCGATACCAACTTTGCAAAAAAATCGCCCGAAGCATTGAGTGAAGCGGTGCTGTCTTATAAGAAAGCAATGGAAATTGACCCTAAGAATCAGTGGAAAACAGAAATTCAGCAGGGATTAAATGATTGTTCGCTTATTTCTTTTAATGATGGCGTGGCTCCCTATAACAGAAAGGAATATCAAATGGCTTATGATAATTTTTCTCGTGCTGCATCATTAAGTAGTTATCTGAACACTACATTCGCACAAGAAAACAAAGACACATTTGCCACTTTATATGCAGGACATGCGGCAACAAAACTCAAAAGATTTGATGAGTCAATTGTCTTGTATCAATCGCTTCTGGATAAGAATATCGAAAAACCTGATCTCTACCAGAATATGGCAGAGTCTTACATGGCAAAAGGTGATACTGTAAAAGCCCGCGAAATAATTTCGAAAGGAGTAAAGGCATATCCCGGCGATAAAGGGTTGATGATTCAGGAATTAAACATGTACCTAAGCGGTAGTGATTACAATGCATCAATTGCCAAGCTGAATGAAGCAATTGCAAAGAACCCCGATTTTACGCCTTTGTATGTTCAACTCGGTAATCTGTATGAACAAACAAAAGACACTGCCAATGCAAGAAAGAATTATGAGATTGCCATTGCAAAAGACCCTACAAATTTCGACAGCTATTACAGAATGGGAGCGCTTTATTACAACCAGGCCGTTGACTTAAACAATCAAATGAACAAGCTTGATCTTAAAGCACAGAAACAATATGATGTATTAAAAGTAAAGCGTGATGCATTGTTTAAACAAGCGTTGCCATTTTTAGAAAAAGCACATAACTACGATGCAAAAGACAAGGATACTTTACTTGCGTTAAAAGAATTGTATGCGCGCCTTAACATGATGGAAAAACTTGCCGAAACAAAAAAGAAATTGGAAGCGCTTAATTAATAAACATACATTTCATCTAAATAAAATCCCGGTGGCAATTTGTTACCGGGATTTTTTTTGTTGGGGTAATGAAGGGAATGAAGTCTTCAGGTTTTTCATTTCAAACATTAATTGGCTTTTTGTTTTTGGGAGTGAAGTTTAGTAAAAACGCTACTTTACATAATCTTAATTATAGGACATGGTTATTTATTCTCATAGGAGGAATTTATTCTACAATAGCCGTTTCTTGCTCTACTCGAGCGCGTGTGTAGTTGAGAATTGTGTGGAGCGCACGCGTTCGCTCGACTTTATTTCTTTACAGCAAACGCGCGCGAGTTGGTGCACTGCTTACAGC
>JAJAYG010000295.1 GCA_026786335.1 Chitinophagales bacterium
GCATAAACCGTATTAGAAAATGAATTACTGAAGTTTGCAATTCTTATTCTTTTTAAAGAAATTGTGTCGGCAAAAATATTTACTGTATAAGCATTTAGGTTAGGGCATTCTTCGCTTACATTATAAGTTCCTAAGTAAAGGTCTCTTGTAAGTTGGCTGCAATCTTCTCCCGAATATCCCGGAGGGCAATTGCAAACACCATCAACACAAGCGCCTCCATTGTTACATATTACTTCTTTGCAGGGATTTCCACAAGCAGAAAATAGAAGCATAAGGTTTAATGCAGAAAGAAACTTAATGAGGGATGTAATGCTTATCCTTTCAATCATTTTAAAATTTTACCCGATAAATATACGCTCTTCATTATCAAAATTTATTATGCAAATAATATAGTATTAACAGAGGAGCAAAAAAAAACCTCTGTTTGTGCAGAGGTCTTTCTATTGAAAATAAATAATAAAAATTATTTAGTCCATGTTGAAGTACAAACATCAACACCTGAACCCGCACTACTACCATCAATTGTATAACTCCATGTGATGTTATTACCACTGATAGATCCTTGGCCAGAAACCTTGAAACCATCATTATCTGGTTCCTGTGAAGCAATAGAAATGGTGCTTCCATTAACAGTTGCTTTCACCGAGTTTGCAAATACATCCCAAAAATTTGTGATATTAACATCTACAACTGTAGCACCATTTGACATGGTAACAATATAAGATGAAGTTCCTGATGAAGAGCATGCATCAGCAGCAGTCCAAGTACCAGCAAATTTTGTTCTTGATTCTGTTGAGCAATCTGTTCCTTCATATCCGGTTGTGCAATCGCAAGTTCCGCTAATGCAGGTTCCACCATTCATGCAAACAATATCCTTACAAGGATCGCTGGTACATGCATTGAAAAACATTACAGTTGCAAATGCAATTGCCGATAAAAAACTAGCGCTAAAAATTGATACTTTTTTCATAGTGATTTTAAATTTGAGTTTTAAGATTTTTAAGTAAGACGCAAATATAAGCCTTCAGTTGTTCAAATCTGAAAAAGGTCTTTAAAAAAAACAGATTACTTTTTCTTCCAGATTCCATTACAGGCATCTTCAATCATCAGTTCATCCTTAACACTAAAGGTTATTGATATTTCATCTGCAGCGGTATCAATGGTGCCAGCACCTGATAAAACAATTCCCTGCACATTTTGAACAGGAATGGTAATACTTATTCCCGTTACCGTTCCCGTGGCTACGAATGAAGTTCCGAACTGTCCGAAATTGGTAATTAGAATTTCGTTTATAACACTCGATGAAGCAGAAATAGTAGCAGTGTACCCGTAATTGTTTGTTTGGCAACTGTCAAAAGCATCCCAGTTTCCAATAAACCGATCAACTGTTCTTATCGTGCAACTATCACCTTCAAATCCATAATTGCAGTTGCAAACGTTATTTACACATGCTCCATAGTAACAGGGAATTGTGCATTCAGTTCCATTATTATTGCAAGAAAAAGTTAAGAATAACAGAGCAAATAAAGATAAGGTAGCAATAGAAATTGCGGTGTGTTTCTTATTCATAATTTAGGTAATGCAACAAGTTAGATAAAGCGGCAAGATAGATTGAAACACGGTTACTACCAATTTCAATATTTCTAACCGAATAACACCTGAATCAATTGCACCAGTATCTTTAAGCGGATTTGAAACCAGCAAAGTTTTATGATGAATGTGCGTTTTAGAAATTTTATACTCATCAATTCACTAATTTCCAATAGTGATAAAATTCTTTTGGCTGTAAGCGGCGGAGTAGATTCTGTTGTAATGGCTCACTTATTCAGTTCTTTAAAACTTAAGTTCGGTATTGCCCACATTAATTTTCAATTGCGAAAAGAGGATTCAAATGACGAGGAGAAATTCGTAAAAAAATTAGCTGATGAATTGAAAGTAAATTTCTTTAGCACCCGATTTAACACCAGTGAATTTGCTGCTGAGAATAAAATTTCTATGCAAATGGCAGCCCGCGAATTGAGGTATAAATGGCTCGAACAAACCAGGAAAGACAATAACTTTAATTACCTCGCCACTGCACACCATCTCAATGATTCGGTTGAAACTGTTCTCATGAATATTTTCAAAGGAACGGGAATTCATGGTTTGCATGGCATTAAACCGATAAATGAAAAGTTGATTAGGCCCATGCTGTGTTTTTATAAAAAGGAAATTGAAACCTATGCAATTCAAAATAAAATCGCATTCAGGCAAGACACCTCGAATTTTAAAATTGATTACGATCGAAATAAGATTCGGCTTGAAATAATCCCAATGATTGAAAAACATTTTCCTTCCTTCGAAAAATCATTTGCCGGTAATATTTCTAAATGGACCGATGCAGAGAATATTTATAATGAGTCGTTGGTTCGGCTAAAGAAAAGATTGCTAACGATAAAGAAAGATGAAGCATTCATCAATATTGGCTCTTTAAAGCATCACGTTGCCAGCAGAACAATTTTATTTGAAATTTTGAAAACTTATTCCTTCACACCTGATCAGGCAAACCAAATTGCTGATTCAATTGAAAGTGAATCGGGCAAAATATTTTTATCTCCCAGTCACAGAGTTATTAAAGACAGAAAGCAATTCATTGTTTCCCCAATCAAGGCAACCACTTTTTCGGAATATTTAATTAATGAAGAAGATGGAGAAATTTCATTTGATAAATTAAAGTTGAATTTTGAATTGAAAGATGTGGCAACTTTTTCAATTCCTAAAAAAAAAGAATTCAGTTCCCTCGATCAATCTCTTCTTGAATTTCCATTGATACTCAGGAAATGGAAACAGGGAGATTACTTCTACCCTTTTGGAATGAAAAGAAAAAAGAAAAAGGTGAGTGATTATTTAATCGACAGAAAGATTTCAATCGCCGAAAAAGAAAACATTTGGATAATGGAATCGGGCAAAAAAATCTGCTGCATCATTGGCGAAAGAATCGATGAGCGGTTTAGAATCACCTCATCCACAAAAAAATGTTTCGTGCTTGAACTGAAAAAAAATAATTCCCCCGCTTTTCTTTAACAACTATTTCAAC
>JAJAYG010000296.1 GCA_026786335.1 Chitinophagales bacterium
ATATTGGGCAGACTGATTTCTTTTCTTATAAGTTTCCATGCAATTGAAGTTGCTTTTACATACCGGAAAAATTTTATCAAACGTCCCATTCCTTTTGTTGACACATCGTTATTGCGATACCAAACTCTTACAACCGGATAACCATATTCAACTGATTCTTCCCAGTCAAATATTTTATCGCTCATATTAGGATCGCTACCTACATACATCACTGCGAGGTCGCAATACATAGCAACAGCACGTGCATGATTCTCAATAAAATTTCCGTCTAACTTATCTACGCGATTGGGATACCACCGCGGGAGAAACAAAACTTTTCTGCGCATTGGTGCGAAGATAAAATTGTTTGGGTGATGAAGGAGAGAAGAGAAAGGCAAAGAAAAAGGACAGCAGAAATAAATTCAGTTTTCCTTTTTTAGAAATTTATAATAAAATATTATTGCGAAACTGCTGTTGCATTCCAGATATTTTTTCCTTCCACATCATGCACACTCAAAATCACAATGCCTTTATAACCATTGATTGCGATAGGAATACTATTAGAAGGAGATGATGAAAAATTCTTTTCTTCAAATAAGATTCTTCCAGTAATATCTCTTACTTGAAGTATTGCATTATTCAATTCAACAGGAATGTAGATATTAAAACTGTTGATGAAGGGATTTGGATAGGCAGTTAAATTTTTATTGTGGGAAATGAAGGTTGATATTCCTGTTGGAATAGTATTCGTGCAATCATAAGCCAAAGGGTTATTTTCAATAGGCGATCCAGGAATTAAATCTTTATCTAAGAAAGCAGGATAGTTAAATGGATAGTAAGTGCAACGAAATGCAGAGTTGCCCGATGGATTGTTTCCCTGCGTCATTGGCTTTCCATTTGAACCTATAGGATTAATGTAACGCCAAACTTCATTGCTTGCCGAATCAACTTCAAACATTTCTCCACTGTTTGCTTCACAAATAAGCGTGTTACCGTTTGACAATCGCTGAGCGCCACCCATTACGAAACTAAAAAATGAATTCGCCGGATCGGCTGTGTAAACCCATTCGGGTTTTTTAGGATCGTAAGCTGAATCGGGCTCAATTGGATAGTTGTTATCAACCATTTGAGGAGGTGTAAATGTAGAAACCGTTGAATAGTCGGTACCTGATTGCCCTACCCCATTATTAAAAACCATGATACTACCGCTGCCGGGATAAGTTGCAGGTATCCATGTTGGATTGTGTTGCTGATGAATTACCTGATCGGTGGTTGTTCCGCGATCATAATTTTGAGGATTGCCCCAACGATACAATAAATCGCCGCCTTTTCCTGATTTCCCACCGATGTGTGATGCAGCTTCATCCATTGTGGTACTGTGATCAATTACCCACAATTCGCTTACGTTATGGCTGCTGCAAATAATCTGATTACGTGCCGTATCAAAATCAACACCGTTAATGTGTAGCCAATCTGCGCTAAAGCTGCTGAGAGTTCCCAGATTAATATCAATAAGTTCAGGGTGTTCTTTAACTACACCATAATTTAATTTGCTTGCATCATTGTCTTGAATCAAATGATCCCATGCGCGCCATTGCCACACTATTTCACCTCCATAAAGGCCATCGGGTTTTATTTCGACCAGTTTATCACTCCACATCTCTGTAAAGTTTCCGGTTTTTCTTCCGTTGTTGAGTGCATCATCTTTTGTATGGCTTTCCCATACTATTGCAAGCACGTTTCCATTTGGTAAAGGCATAACATCGTGATGCTGGCATTGATCGTTATCAGAAATTTCATAAGACCAGGTCAAATTTCCCTCCCAATCATATCGCTCCACAATGCCGCCTGTGCCGCCGCCCAGAAACTGATTGTTTCCTACATCACCGCATCGCTGCAGCGAACCGTCGCTTAATAAGTATACTGCCAATCCCGGATGATAGCTGCTTACCCAATGATGAATTCTTTTTCCACACTTATCAATAAGGTAGGTGGTATCACTTGAACCGGGTGCAAATAAAACATAGCCATCAAGCGAGGCGGGATCCTTGTAAAAGAAACCCATAGTTTGTGCTTGAGCTTGAATGGTTGATCCAATACACAGAAGTAGAATTATTTTTTTCATAAGGATTAATGAGGCTTTAAAAATAAGCAAGAATCGTTATGACTTGAGGTTATTCCAGTTCCAATAATAATTTAGTGGCTTATTTTGTGGCCGAACAGAATTTTAATACATTGTGTAACATTATTTCAGATGCAATTCAATAATGAATTTTAACAACAGCTCTAAACTTGTAATATGAAAACGAAACTGATTTTTATTTCCGCAATTTTCTTATTAAACAATGCAGCAACTTTTGCATTTAATCCAACTTCAAAAGGATGGACCATCAAAGATCCGTTTCTGCAAAAAGTTTTTATACAGAACAACGGACAGTTTAGCGGACAGAATAACCTTGCAAATTCTAAAATATTATTTACCGTAGACAATGAAGGCGCAAGAATATTTTTCACTTCTAAAGGACTAACCTTCCTTACCCAAAAATTAAACCGTGAGCATGACAGCGATAATGAAAAAGAAGAAGATGAACTTAAAATTATTTCAGATTATGTTCACATGCAATGGATTGGCGCCAATGAAAACGCAGAGGTTATTGCAGAAGATAAGGTGAATGATTATTACACTTATGCTGACGCTAAAGTTGAAAATGGAACCATTATCGCCAGTGCTTATAAAACAATTACCTATAAAAATACTTATGACGGAATTGATGTTATTTATTCTTTTCCTAAAACTGAAGGAATAAAATATGCGATTGTTGTTAACCCCGGAGCTGATGTTTCAAAAATAAAAATGAATTACAGCGATGCAGAAAAACTTTTTATTGATAAGCAAGGCAACCTGCACCTTAGAACAAAAATTGGCGACATCATTGATCATGCTCCAAAGTCATTTTATGATGTTTCGAAAGAAGTAATCTATTCTTCATTTGTTTTAAGTGGAAATGAAATCTCTTTTCAATTAGCACAATACGATAATAGTAAAACAGTGGTAATTGATCCGTGGACCATCAACCCAAATTTCAGCGGTCAAAACTCAGGTTGGGATATTGACAAAGACGGACAAGGAAATATTTATTGCCAAGGGGGCGATTGGCCATACTACTTAAAAAAGTTTTCTTCGACCGGAACATTAATCTGGACTTATACTTACCCTAATTCAACACCTTACATGGGTGATCATGCAACAACGAATGCAGGATTCAATTACATTTCTTACGGTCCATGGATTGGTCCATACTTTTCTAAAATAAATCCTGCAGGTTCATTGGTGTTCAATAACACCACTACAAATATTGAATTTCCTCAAGGGGAGATGTATCGCATTACTTTAAATTGCAAAACAGGCGAATTGTTTGGAGCAGGTTTCGCCTATGATGGAATCAACCTTAGCAATTACACAAATATTTGCAGCATTGATACCTCAACCGGAAAGTTCAGTAATTATCAAATGCTTTATTCAACCGCTGTAGAAACAAGATCGCTTTGCTACGATCCTGCAGGCGGATTTGTTTATGCACTTGTAGTGCCTGTGGATGGAGTCACAAATCCAACCGATGGAAACAGAATTATTAAGAACACAAATCTTCTGGCTCCCATATTTAATGTAAAGAGTAATTACACCATTATGGAAACTTCTCCTACATATACTCCAAGTTGGTTCAATGGTTTTAACGGTATTGCTGTTGGTTGTTATCTGTATACCTGCGATGGGCAAACACTTAAGAAATGGGATAAAGAAACAGGAGTACAAATAGGCAGCTCAGTAACGATTCCTTCGGGCGGTGTACAGGCAAACAGCGGGCTTTATCTTGATCAATGCGGAAATATTTATTGTGGAAGTAATAAGACGATCATTAAATATGATGCCTCATTAACACAACTTTCAACGGCAACTACTGATGGAAAAGTTTTCGACATCTGCGCAGGAATTATTGATG
>JAJAYG010000297.1 GCA_026786335.1 Chitinophagales bacterium
GAGAAAGACCAACGGCTGGTTTCAATTACCTACAATTAATTGCCATGCAAAAGAAAATTAAAGTACCCGACGAATTAAGATCAGAGATTGCATTAGCTCCCAAAGAGGAATTAGTTGCTGTTGCACAACGCAGGCAAAAATTATTCATTGGCATACCTCGCGAAAAACAATTTCAGGAAAAAAGAATTGCGCTCACACCCGAGTCGGTAGAAATATTAACAGCCAATGGTCACCGGGTAATAATTGAATCGAAAGCAGGTGAGGGTGCA
This sequence comes from Chitinophagales bacterium, assembly GCA_026786335.1. Lineage (GTDB taxonomy): Bacteria > Bacteroidota > Bacteroidia > Chitinophagales > UBA10324 > JAJAYG01. The sequence goes on from JAJAYG010000297.1 coordinate 270, forward strand.
CATTTGGGTGATGCTGTTTATTCAGAAGCAGGAGCGGAGATTGCCCGTGACCTTGAAGAGGTTTTAAAAGCCTCAATGATTTTAAAAGCAGCGCCTCCATCTGTTGAAGAAATTAAATTGCTATATGGAAATCAGGTTATTATTTCTCCCATTCATTTGCCCACACTTGAGAAATCTTATTTAGAAACGTTGCTCTCAAAAAAAGTAACTGCACTTGCGTATGAATACATACAGGATGAGAGTGAAGGTTTTCCCATCGTGGCATCAATGAGTGAGATTGCAGGGAGCGCTTCCATATTAATCGCTGCTGAATTACTGAGCAGCCCGAATTTTGGAAGAGGTGTTTTGTTGGGGGGCATTGCCGGTGTTCCTCCTGCAAGCGTAGTGATTTTAGGAGCAGGAACTGTTGGTGAATTTGCAGCTCGTGCAGCCATTGCATTGGGTGCCGAAGTAAAAGTTTTCGATAACTCCATTTATAAACTTAAGCGATTGCAGCGCAACATTGGTGCACACGTTTTTACTTCCATCATCAGGCAGGATATTTTGACCGATGCACTCATTGGTGCCGATGTAGCAGTTGGTGCCATCCATTCCAAATCGGGGCGCACACCAATAATTGTTTCGGAAGAAATGGTAGCGCAAATGAAACCGGGTTCAGTGATCATTGATGTGAGTATTGATCAGGGCGGATGTTTTGAAACATCTGAAATCACCAATCACCGCAAACCGATTTTTAAAAAGTATGATGTGATTCATTATTGCGTACCGAATATTGCATCACGAGTTCCGCGCACAGCATCTCAGGCAATTTCAAACGTAATTACCACCATGTTGTTGGAAGCAAGTTCACTCGGCGGATTTGAGAAACTGATGTATGCGCATGCACACATTCGCAATGGCGTTTACATGTATAAGGGCACGCTTACCAATGCACACTTGAGTGAGCGTTTTGGAATGAAGCACAATGATTTGAATTTGCTTTTTTCTGCGGGGATGTGATTTATTTTTCTACTTTATTTTAACACAGTGGGCACGGAGAAATTCGCGGAGAAGTACAGTGAAATAAAATTGGATGCGATTTGTGAAAATATTGTAGTTCGGTGTTCGCTGTGTTAAAATTTTCGTTGGTGATCTATTAAGGATATTTTCTTTCCATTCTTTGTATCTTTGAAAAAACATTCTTGATGGAATTGCTCGAAAGAATTACTGTAAATACAAAACAATGTGGAGGGCGACCTTGTATTCGCGGTATGAGAATACGCGTAAGTGACATTCTCGATTTACTCGCTGCCGTATTAACACGTGAAGCAATTCTCAAAGAACTTCCTGATTTGGAAGAGGAAGATATTGATGCGGCAATAGCTGCATGATTATTTGTTTTCAAAATTTTCTCAGAGAGAAAATTTCTGAAATTTCAGAGTGAGCTCGCACCAAAAGTATTTCCGGATGAATTTTTACGCATAATGATTCTCCCAATATTCTCTCGGAGTTACAATTTTTGTTCTGCGAAAACTTTTCATTGTAAAATCATTGGTGTTACCTGTAATAAGATAGTCAGCTTTGCTTGATGATGATAAATCTAAAAACTTGTTGTCGTCAAGATCGCTAATCACTTGCACTCTTGATTGACTTCAAATATTTTGGACTTTTCTTCAATGTCTGCTAAAAGCAATTCTGCCTTGAGAAGAAAATCAGGATACCTCGAGAATTTGTTTCGGTGCAGCACCTGGTAATATTCTTCGAGCACCTCACCTGAAATGCACAACTCAGCTTTAACCTCTAAGAAAATTTCATTGATGATTTGATATGGAATGCCGCGCTGAATGATGGAGGAAACAAATACATTCGTATCAACCACGATTCTTTGCATATCTTCTTTGTGCTTTTACTTCCTTAGTGATTTCTTCCATCGTCATTTTGGAAAGACCATATTTTTCTGACAGATCAATACACTTGTTCAGCGTTTGTCGCGTAAGTTCTTTGCTCACGATTTCAAGAAACTCCGTGAAGGAAAGTTTTTCATTCTTGATTCCGAATTTGTCGAGTTCCAGTTCAGAGATTGAAACATTTAAGGTCTTCATGACTCTTTGATTTTTACAACCACAAAGTTACCATAATTCATTCGAGAGATTAAGAGGCGCTTGCTTTCACAATTTTCTCAGAGAGAAATCTCCTGAATTTTCAGAGTGAACATTGAAATCAGGCACGCTGCTTTCGCGAATCACTACAGAGCTATACTTGCTTAATAAGTTTCTGCGTCAAATAGAATCCAATTATTCTTATCAAGAAATCCTATTTGACATTCACCCCTCTTATCTTGCTTTCTTAACTTTAAATCAAAGTCCGTTTCGGTCAGCTTACACCTAGTCAAAACCTTTTCGAGTTCATCGCTCTGAATCCACTGAGCTTTACGATATGAGGAATCCAACATAAATCTTTTCTTGAATTCTTGATAATCTGATTGACTTAGTTTGAATAATGCAGTTGCACCGTATTCTGCTGACATATCAGGATAACCATAGCTGTGCTCTAAAACTTTGACAGTGCCTGGAAACTGAATAAGGGTATGTGCATTCCATTCATCAATGTAAAATTGTTTCTTGCGATAATGGTCGAAGTATTCTAAAATTCCCGAACCAACAAAAATTATTAAGATGCTGGTCAACCCTATTGCTCTAATGTTCTTATCAGTTATCAGTTTTCTTTTTAGAATGAATCGCTCTATTAGAAAAAGAATTAGACGCAGAAATAAAATGATAATGGTAAGCGCAATAAGATAAAAGATAAATTCCCCAAATGGAGTCATAAAGAAAATCATAACGCAAAAAGTTATAAATCCGAAATCAAAAATCAGAAATCCGAAATCCCTTCACTCCGATACCCCGCACTCTTCTGCTCCCTAACCTCCACCTCATTCGACTCCCCCTCTTCCTCTCCACCATCGCCGCTGCAACAAATTTCACAAACAACTGATAATACTGCTCTCAATAAATCTTTAAACCATTCTTCTCAATGCTCCAAAGAAATCCGCTTTCATCTTTTCCTTTCTCAAATAATAATGGTTCAATGCGTGTATCAATAATCATTCGCAATCGCCAGAGTAGCGGAGCGTAAGAAAAAAAATCAGTATCAATTTTATTAACCACAATAGCAACATCAATGTCGCTGTGCTCTTGCTGTTTGCCTAAAGCATAAGAGCCTTAAAGAAATACTGAATCAACATCAAAATGTTTCTTCAATACTTCAGTATAAGATTTTACTTTTTCAATAGCACTGCTTTGATCCATGATTAAAGTTTTTTTGTTTCATCAAGTATTTTTTCACGTCGTTCAAAAGAAATAAGTTTTAGCAATGCTTCTTTATAAGTCGGATATCGTGCTTCTATTTTAAAGGGCTCTAACTCGGAAATAAGATTAAGATGTTCTTCTGAAAGTTGTTTATCAATCCCGCACCATTCACACAAACGACTTAAGTTGTGGGTATAAGGTGGTGTATCAGATTTTATAAAAACACAGCAAGCTTTTAATGCTTTTTCTATTGATTGATGGCACATGAATGCTACATAAAGAAACCGCTTTGTCCTCAGCATTGCGTCTGCTGTCTCTAAATCGTAATCAGAAATTTCGATTTAATATTGAACTTTATCCATTGATTTTTTAAAGTTACAACCTTCAAATGAAATTACATTACTGCGAATACACAGCACTCTTGTTCTCTGCAGCAAAAGGCGCATTCTGCTCTCTTCGTTTTTTATCTTCCATCGCTGCAGAAACAAACTTAACAAACAACGGATGAGGATTATCAACAGTGCTTTTTAATTCGGGATGGTATTGAACTCCAACAAACCAAGGGTGTTTTTTCAATTCAATAATTTCTACCAATTGACTTTCGGGATTCATTCCTGTAGGAACAAAACCGTTTTCTTCAAATGCCTGATAATAATTATTGTTAAACTCATAGCGGTGGCGATGGCGTTCTGAAATATTTGTTGTTTGATAAGCAGCAAATGCTTTCGATCCCTTTTTTACTGCGCATGCATAAGCACCCAATCGCATGGTGCCGCCTTTCATCACAATCTTTTTTTGATCTTCCATCATGCTGATAACAGGGTTAGGTGTTTCGGCATTCATTTCTGTAGAGTGCGCATCGGCAATTCCCAACACATTTCTTGCAAACTCTACTGCAGCGCATTGCATACCCAAACAAATTCCGAAGAAGGGAATATTGTTCTCGCGTGCATATTTGATGGCAATAATTTTTCCTTCAATTCCTCTTGCACCAAAACCCGGGGCAACTAAAATTCCATTGAGTTCGCTAAGTGTGTGATGTACATTTTCGGGAGTAATGTGTTCTGAGTGAAGTGAAACCACTTCAACATTGCATTCATTTACTGCACCCGAATGAATAAAAGATTCGCGGATTGATTTATATGCATCGGCCAGTTCAACATATTTACCAATCAATCCAATCTTAACTTCTGAGGTTGGATTTTTAAGCTTACCCAAAAATTCTTTCCAAGAATCAAGGTTGGGTTCATCACCGGCGCGCATTTTTAATTTTGAAAGAACTGTGCGATCTAAATTTTCTTTCAACATCAACAACGGAACATCATAAATACTTTCAGCATCAATTGATTCCACCACTGCATTAATGGTTACGTTACAGAACTGTGCAACTTTTCTGCGCAATTCAATATTGAGATGATGTTCAGTTCGGCAAACTAAAATATCGGGTTGTACCCCTTCTTCCAACAAATCTTTTACTGAGTGCTGTGTAGGTTTTGTTTTTAATTCTTTCGCTGCTTTTAAATAGGGGATGAGTGTAAGATGAATCACAATGCAATTCGTGCTTCCTAATTCCCATTTCAATTGACGCACCGATTCTACATAAGGCAATGATTCAATGTCGCCTACTGTGCCGCCGATTTCAGTTATCACAATATCATAGTTGCCGGTGTTGCCAAGCATTTGTATGCGGCGTTTGATTTCATCGGTAATATGCGGAATTACCTGCACTGTTTTTCCAAGAAAAACTCCTTCACGCTCTTTGGTGATTACATCGAGATAAATTCTACCTGTAGTAACATTGTTTGCCTGCGATGTTGGCGTGTTGAGGAAACGTTCATAGTGACCAAGATCGAGATCTGTTTCGGCGCCATCATCTGTTACATAACACTCGCCATGTTCATAGGGGTTAAGTGTGCCGGGATCAACATTAATATAGGGATCCATCTTTTGAATGGTAACCCTTAAACCACGGGCTTGAAGCAATTTTGCGAGTGATGCGGAGATTATTCCTTTACCGAGTGATGAACTCACTCCACCCGTAACGAAAACATATTTGCAGGACGACATAATTTATTTGTTACGGGCTTCAAAGGTATACAAATTGAGTCATCTAAATTGGTCATTTTTTTATTGGAAATGAAAATGAGGATTAAATAATTCAGCCCTTTGTATTTTTAATTGCTGCGCATAAAATGCCAGTTGCTACTGCAGCATTCAGTGATTCTGCGTTTCCTGTCTGTGGAATTGTTACTTTGAGTTTGATAAATTTTTCTAATTCACTTGAGATTCCTTTTGATTCATTTCCAATAATTAAAAATGAAGGGATAGGAATTACTGTCTCGAAAATATTTTTCCCTTCCATAAAAGTTCCTACAACTGTAATGTTTTTAAACTCACTAAAGAGTAGTGGCAATTCCGTTTCAAAAATATTTACCCTGCAAACCGAGCCCATTGAAGATTGAATTGTTTTTGGATTGTAAGTCTCGACACAATCGGGTGAACAAAAAATATTCTTTATCCCAAACCAATCAGCAATCCGAATGATGGTACCTAAATTTCCAGGATCGCGAATGCCATCAAGAACAAGGTTTAAATTTGAGTGAACTTCTTTACTGTTGATTTCAGGTTTAATTATTTCAGCAACCATGAGCACCGGTGAAGGTGTTTCAAAGCCCGATAGTTTAGCCATTTGAATTTCTGTTACTTCAATCAGTTTTTCTTTAACTGAATTAATAAGAACTTTATTATTTGCAATCCATTGAGGCAATGCAATGATTTTTTCAAACGGTTGGTGTTGCTGTAAAAACTCTTTTACAGTTTTATCGCCTTCAGCAATAAATCGCTGATATTGTTCGCGATACTTTTTTTGTTTAAGCGAATTGATGTATTTTTCAAACGACTTCGAAATCATGCAGGATAGACTGGTAAGCGCAAGGTACATTCTTTTATTACTTTTTATAATAGCGCTGTTTTCTTCATGCGGCAGCACCAAATATCTTGGTGCAGGTGAGTTGCTGTTTAATGGTAACATTATAAATGTAAAATCTTCTGGGGGTGGTTTAAAAAAGATAAGAGATAACATTGATCAAAGTCTTACGCTCGAAAGCAAACTTGCTACACTTGCAAAGCAGCAACCGAATAAAAAAGCGCTTTCAATTATTCCATTTAAGTTGTGGATTTACAATAGATTTTATACTGAAAATGATAGCGGCTTTAAACATTGGATGATTACAAAAGTGGGCGAGCCTCCTGTTATTTTTGACAGCACGCTGCTGCGCACATCATCTGCTCTCATTAGTAATTACCTGCAAACAAAGGGATATCTTTTCCCTGAAGTAACTTATAGTTACAAGGTAAAAAGAAAAAGAGCAACTGCAAAATATTTTGTAGTAACTGGGCCGCTTTATACAATTGATTCGGTTTTTTTTCCAACCGATAGTTCGCTTCTGGCATGGATTGTACGGGGAAGCATGGATAAAACTTTACTTAAGAAAGGTAATGCATTTGATGCCGATATGCTTGGGAAAGAACAAGCAAGGGTGCAACGTAATTTTCAAAACACTGGTTATATTTATTTCAGAAAAGAGTTTATACACTTTTATGCTGATACAACTATTGGTGATCACAGCGTAGATGTGTATGTTAAAGTTGATCAAGCGGATTCTTTGCCTGAACAACAGATATATACCATAAAAAATATTTACGTCTACTCAAATTTTAATCCGCAGAATGAATCTAAAGAAATCAAGTATGATACAATTTATTATGATGGAATTTATTTTCTTTCCACGAAAAATTTCCTGGACCCTGATGTTTTGGCCACAGCAGTTTTTCTTTCAAAAGATCAAAGGTATTCGAGAGGCAATTATGAATGCACACTCCACAGGATTTCTGACCTTGGTGTTTATAAGTTTGCGAACGTAAGGTTTGTTAAAGCAGATACTAACGGAGTGCATAATTTTCTCAATTGTAACATGTATCTGCAGCCGTCGAAGAAACATACCATTGGAGGTTCAGTTGATGTAGGTAATGTGGAAAGCAATTTTGCAAGTGGAATAAAATTAAGTTTTGGCAGTAAGAATGTAAACAACCGTGCAAACAGAATTGATGTTAGCGCAACAGCCGGCGTTCAGATTCCTGTATTTAATGCCGACAGTCTATTCTACAGTTTTAATTTACAGTTGAATTATTCAATTCCAAAATTTGCATTCCCTTTTATTCACCCACATATTTCTTGTTACAATAATCCCGTAACAAAAATTTCATTAAGTACAAGTTTCTGTAAC
>JAJAYG010000298.1 GCA_026786335.1 Chitinophagales bacterium
AAAAGAAATTGTTTTTATTTAGTTCCTTGAATCTAAATCTAAAAACAAACAACCTGATAAAAAAAAGCGACCACTCGGATTAGCAGAAGGAATGATCAAAATGAAAGAAAATTTCGATGATCCCATTGAAGATTTCAAAGATTATATATAATGGAATTTCTGCTTGGTACCCATACATTGATTTGGGCCGTAACAAACGACAAGCGATTGCCGGATCGTTGAAAAACACTAATTCAGTAAACAAATAATAAATGCTTTGTGAGTATTATTTCACTTTAGGAGATTGGAATTAAATATTCATTAGGAAGGTTAGCGTTGCATAATAACCTTGACACGATTTTTAAGATTATTGAAGATACCGGTTTTAATCTGTTGCCAATTTCACCTCAACACATCCTTACAAACGCGGCTCTTCCATTGCATCTCAAAGATCCTTTCGACAGAATTATTATTGCGCAATCAATTGCTGAAGATTTAGTTGTGATAACTAAAGATAAATTATTTGCAGCATATAAAGTCAAGTTATTTTGGGAATAGTATTTATTAAAAATGCCCCTGATTATTTCAGTTTCTTAAACAATTCCCACAACACAATTCCCGCTGATACACTGATGTTGAATGAATGTTTTGTCCCGAACTGAGGAATCTCCACAGCAACATGAGCCAGCGAAAGAATTTCATCACTCACACCGCTCACTTCATTTCCAAAAACAAGTGCATATTTTTTTTCTTTTAGGGGAATGAATTTTTCAAGTGAAATACTTTCATCTGTTTGTTCGATCAAAATAATTTGATAGTCTGATTTCTTTAAGAATTGAATGGCTTCTTCAACCGAAGTAAAATATATCCACTCCACACTTTCAGTACTTCCAATGGCTGTTTTCATTACCTCCCGATTGGGAGGTGAAGCGGATATTCCGCACAAATAAATTTTCTCCACCGCAAAAGCATCACACGTTCTAAACACCGAACCCACATTGTGCGCACTGCGAACATTGTCGAGCACAACAATTACCGGCAATCGGGTTGTGTTTTTAAATTCATCAATATTTTTTCGGCTTAATTCTGTTGTGGCTAACTTTCTCATAATGCGCAAAGCAAAATATTATTTTTGTTTCCCTTAAAATCTTTTAACATAGAGGCACAAAGACACAGAGAAACAGTTTTATATTTCACCAATCACTCTGTGTCTTTTTACCTCTGTGGTACTAAAATAAATTATGGCTCAATACCGCGCAGTAAAAAACAAATCGGTTACTACTGAAACGCCGCTGATGCAGCAGTACAAAACCATCAAGGCGAAATATCCTGATGCCATTCTGCTTTTTCGCGTGGGAGATTTTTATGAAACATTTGATACCGATGCTGTTCTCACTTCAAAAGTGCTGGGGATGGTTTTAACTAAGCGTGCGAATGGTGCGGCGGCTTATCAGGATCTTGCAGGTTTTCCTTACCATGCACTTGATACTTATTTACCAAAATTAGTAAGAGCGGGATATCGCGTTGCCATCTGCGATCAGCTCGAAGATGCAAAACTTACCAAGGAGATTGTAAAGCGCGGTGTAACAGAATTGGTAACGCCGGGAATTACCGACAATGAAAAAATCTTAGACAACAAGAGCAATAATTTTCTTTGCGCTCTTCATTTCGAAAATAATATTGCCGGTAATCAAAGTGAAATCATAGGTGCTGCATTTCTCGATATTTCTACAGGAGAATTTTATTGCGCGCAAGGAAGCAGTGATTACATTGACAAGTTGCTGCAATCACTCAAACCCTCTGAAGTAATTTTTTCTAAGCAATATCAAAAACAGTTTTTAAAAATTTTTGGCAGCAAATTCTATACGTTTGCTATTGATGATTGGGTGTTTCAATATGATTATTGTTTCGAATCGCTTACCAAACATTTCGAAACACAATCACTCAAAGGTTTTGGAATTTCTGAAATGCCGCAATCTATAATCGCTTGCGGTGCTGCAATGCATTACCTGCAGGTTTCGGAACATCCGAATCTTGGTCACATTATTTCTATTTCAAGAATTGATGAAGGGAAATATGTTTGGCTCGATCGGTTTACCATTCGCAATCTTGAAATGCTGCACAGCAATTTTGATGGAGGGAAATCTTTGCTGCAAATTCTTGATCACACCCTTTCTCCTATGGGCGCGCGCACTTTGCGCAGGTGGATGGTGCTTCCGCTAAAAGACATATATCCCATTGAAGAACGTTTAGAGATGGTGGAGTTGCTGATCAAAGATCCTGAACTCAATCAAAAACTTTCTGCGCTTGTGCGCCAGATTGGTGACCTTGAAAGGTTGATTGCAAAAGTTGCATTGGGGAAAATTTCTCCGCGTGAAATTGTTTACATCCGCCGTGCACTGAATGCAATTGCAGAGATCAAAGAATTGCTTTCAGTACAAGAAAAAATTCAGTTCAAAAATTTTGCTGAACAACTACACGCTTGTTTGCTGATGCGCGAAAGAATTGAAAAAGAAATTCGGGATGATGCGCCGCCCGTAACTGCAAAAGGAAATTTTATTCATAACAATGTTTCAGTTGAGCTGGATGAACTGCGCGAGATTTCTCATTCGGGAAAAGATTACCTGCTTAAAATTCAAAAGACGGAACAGGAACGCACAGGAATTACTTCTCTCAAAATTTCATTCAACAATGTATTTGGTTATTACCTCGAAGTAACAAATACACACAAAAGCAAAGTGCCGCCAGAATGGATTCGCAAACAAACTTTATCAAATGCTGAGCGCTACATTACTCCTGAGTTGAAAGAGTATGAAGAAAAGATTCTGGGTGCCGAAGAAAAAATTCTTGCCCTCGAAATAAAATTGTTTGAGGCATTGGTTGAAGCGCTGAAAGAATTTGTTCCGCAAATACAAATCAATGCACAAGTAATTGGCAGGTTGGATTGCTTGCTTTCATTCGCTCACCTCGCTGTAAAGCAACATTACTGCCGCCCGCAATTGAATGATGGTTTTGCATTGGAAATAAAAGATGGCCGCCATCCTGTAATCGAGCAACAGTTGCAGCATGATGAACAGTATGTACCAAATGATTGCACACTCGATGAAACATCGCAGCAAATACAAATTATTACCGGACCAAACATGGCAGGTAAATCTGCTTACATAAGGCAAAATGCTTTGATAGTTTTAATGGCGCAAATGGGAAGTTTTGTTCCCGCAGCTTCGGCGAAGATTGGGTTGGTAGATAAAATTTTTACCCGCGTTGGCGCAAGCGATAACATTGCTGCAGGTGAATCAACTTTTATGGTGGAGATGACGGAGACAGCGAGCATTCTCAACAATATCTCTGAACGCAGCTTGGTTATTCTTGATGAGATTGGAAGAGGCACCAGCACTTACGATGGTATTTCTATTGCATGGGCGATTGCAGAATTTTTGCACGACCACCTGAAGGGAAAAGCAAAAACATTATTCGCAACGCATTACCATGAGCTGAATGAACTGGAAAATAAATTTGAGCGAATCAAAAACTTTAACGTCTCGGTAAAAGAAACCGGAAACAAGGTGATCTTCCTACGCAAGTTGCAGGCAGGCGGTGCTGAACATAGCTTTGGAATACATGTGGCGAAGATGGCGGGCATTCCCAATTCAGTAGTGAATCGTGCAAATGAAATTATGGGAGAGTTAGAACAGAAAACAATTGCAAAAGATTTGCAAAACAAAATAAGGAATCTACCTACCCGCGAAATGCAACTGAGTATTTTTTCTGCCGAAGACCCCGAGTTGAAAAAAATAAAAGAGTGGCTGGCGCAAATCGATACCAATGCCCTTACTCCTATTGAGGCGCTGATGAAGATTGCGGAGATGAAGGGGAAAATGAAGGGGGATTGAAGGTTTGTTTTATTCTCTTACTTAAAAAAAAGCTACTCGAAAAAATTACCAGTGGTAAAGTATACTTTAACTGGTACTCATACAAAGCATGGTACTCATGTTTCTCAAAGTGAAATTAAAACGGGTGTGCATTCGAGGAAGAAGATAGTGATGGCTCATGTTTGATTTTAATTATTGCTCATGAATTTTAAAGGTCCCATTTTTTCAGGCGCTTTTTTTTGTGTGTGATAAAATTGTCAACGAGTGGATTTTGTCTTCCTCAGGTATGAAGTCGACAAGTATGGAATTAAATTTTAGTAACACAGATGCAAACATGAAAATTAAAATTACATTTGACATTGTATTGTAGCAGCATTTTAAATCAAGCACCCTTTTATGCAACTACTTCTGAAAATATTAAAATGGTTTGCTGATTTATTCTGCGATGTTACCATATAGGAAAATATACTTCACTACTGTAATAATTTTTCTCTTACCAATTTTCCTGCATCAATTTTTTTTCTAAAAGTTTTTAAAGAACAGCGAGGTAAGATGCGTAGGGTTTGCTGATGAGCCGTTAAGCAAACCCTGAAACCCCACTAAAATTTGTATCCTGAAATATCATAGGATGGCTTAATTAAAATACCCTCAAAGAAAAAAAATTCTGCGCATGAAATATTCTTTCCTGTTAGTGATTTTGTTTATTGGATTGTATTCAAAAGCACAAAACCTTGTACCTAATCCAAGCTTTGAGGATACTATTAGTTGTCCCAACGATTTTAATCAAATTGAAAGAGCTATAGGTTGGATAAACTTTGGGGCCTCTCCAGATTATTTCAATAAATGCAGTTCTTTCATTGGCTCAACAGTTCCCTCAAGCTATGGTGGTTATCAAGAACCAAGTACAGGGCATGCTTATGCGGGTATAATTACTTACGACATTCCACCGCCAGGAAACTATCGAGAATTTATTGGTGCACTGTTATTGCAATCCTTAGAAATTGGAAGTAAGTATAAAATAAGTCTGGAAGTTTCATCTGGTTATAATGTACATCAATTTGAAATAATTGAATGCTTTTGTAATAAATTAGGGGTATTGTTTTCGACGATCCCATACTCTGTACCTTTTCCGGCACCAATAAATAACTATTCACATTTCGCGGTAGATTCTATTATTCAAGACACCCTAAATTGGGTTAATATATCGGGATGTTTTATTGCAGATTCCAATTACAAGTATGTGATTATCGGAAATTTTTTTGATGACCTCCATACCGATTGGATTTGTGATTCCATCAATATGAATTCATTTGCCTACTATTTTATAGATGATGTTTCAGTCTATAAAGTGTCCGAAGATTGTGTAACGGGTGGAATTAATTATTTGAATACAGAAACAGCTTCAATCAGGATATTTCCAAACCCAAGCCACGACTTTTTTTACATTCAGAATTTAACTCTCACCAATATTCAAATTGACATTTTTAACAAAGAAGGCAAAAAAATTATTTCAAAAATTTCTCCTCCAAATATAAAAATGGAAATACGCGTAAATGAGTGGGAAAATGGTATTTATTATGTCAAGAGTAAAACTAATGGTTATACAATTTTTCAAAAAATAATCATTATTCACCCTTAAAATCAAACACAATGAAATCAAAAAAATTACAGTCAATTTGCATTTTTCTAATGCTTTTCCTGAATATGAGACAACCATTATTTGCTCAGGTTTTTGATAAAACAAACTCATTCGGCAATTACTGGGGACGTCTTTATGATCCTGCAGGAAACATTCCAACTGCAGTAGGAATTGGAAATTTTACTTCTGCTACGCCGCCAGCTGCTGCATTAAACATTAACACTACTTCCACCTTTAATTCTAATCCATTTTTTACGGCAGGTGAACTCTTTTTAACTGAAAGCCCTGCTAACTTAACGGCAGCTTGGAGGATGACAACAGGAAATGTTTCGACAAGTGAAAAGTTTAACATTACAAATCCTACAGCTACTGAAGATATTGCCCTTACACAAATGCGACCTAATGGTTTTTTACATTTTTATGCAGGAGGCAGCGCTGCTGGAAATTTAAGAATGACGATTGACGGAAGTAACGGGCACAGGAATTAACTCCGCCGGACCAAGCAATATGCTTGAAGTTGCAGACAATACTTTTAATCTCGCACAATTACGACTTGATAATTCTTTGACTATGCCCGCTTTGGTAGATTTTCTTTGCAGCGATGCTGGCAATTTAATTATTCATCCTGTAGGAGGTTTGAATTCTCTTAGAGTTGGGATTGGTGGTGCCTTTGACGAAACCCATGAGCCAATTGCCAAACTTGATGTACTTTCTCCTAATCTCTCACAACTCAGACTTACATATACTTATAATTCTGTTTTTACAGATTTTACAACCGATGCTTCAGGTTTCCTTATTATTAATCCGACCGGTGACAATGTGGGAATAGGTACCAGTGCTTCTTCACCTAAACGAACATTGGATGTTTTCGGCAGGGCAAGAATTCAGTCCCTTCCTTCTTCATCAAATGTTACAGATGTAGTAGTAGCTGATGATCATTGTCTAGAATAAGGAGCGGCGGGCGACGAT
>JAJAYG010000299.1 GCA_026786335.1 Chitinophagales bacterium
GATTGTGAATACTCATCGCGAGTTTTTAACTGTGGTGGTAATTGTTTGGGGTGAAGTTCAAGTGATCTTCGCGAAAAAAACGCATTCAACTCTTTCTCCTCTCTCAATCTAATTGCCAAATGAAAATGATTTGGCATAAGGCAATAAGAATAAGTTTCAGCAACAGGAAAAATATAGTGGCTGTACTTTGTGAGAAAGAATTGAAAATTCTCATCACTCTTAAAAATAGATTCTCCAGAATTTCCCTGATGAAAGATGTGATAAAATTCTCCCGGCAAAAATAAATCTGACTTCACACTCATGGCAATTAATTTTACAACTCCACCGGAGTAAAAAAAACTCCGGCGGAGTGCTGCAACTTCATTTAAGAATATTTAAAATAATTTTTACAACTTCATTTGCCCACAACTCATATTGCTTTGAATCGGGGTGCAAGCCATCATCCATTACCCAATCGGCATGTTGCCTTGTGAATGAAGTAATGTTGATGTAATTAACTTTTCGTTTTTCACTTTCCTCATTATTCACTGCATTGTAAGCATCAATCTCTGAGGCAATTTTATTTCTGTCTCTGCCCTCTGCAAATTTTGTTACGCCCCAATCGGGAACTGAAAGCACGATCACATGATTTGGTTTACCATCTGCAAATTGAATTGACTGCTCAAGCAATTCAATAAATTCCTTGTGGTAATTTTCTACATCTTTTCCGCGGTATTGATTGTTTACTCCTATCAGCAGCGTGACAAAATCATAATTGCCATTGAGGTTTTCTTTTTGAATTGCCGAAGCCAGTTCATCAGTTGTCCAACCTGTTGCTGCAATAATCTTTGGTTTCTCAAAATAAATTCCTTTTGAATGAAGCATCATTACTGTTTGGTTTGGAAAACGATCTGCTTCATCTGCTTTTTCGCCAATGGTATACGAATCACCGAGTGAAAGCATGGTATATTCTTTTTGCTGCATCGGAATATTTTTGGATTGAGAATACGCAGGCAAGTTCGATAACTAAATTTAAATTGAAAGGAAGAAAAATAACTATTGATTCACAATTACCAATTGCTTGGTCATTACTTCATTTCCCCTGCTTAAAGAATAGTAATAGACCCCCCCATTCAATTTATATTTTGTTGCATCGAGCATCAATTGGTGATGCCCATCGCTAAAAAATTCTTTGCTCTTCACATCAGCAACTTTTCTGCCCAGCACATTGTAAACTGCCAATGAATAATAACCCGCTATTTCAATATTCATTTCTATAGTTGTGTTTTCAAAAAAGGGATTGGGTGAATTTTGATAAAGCATAAAATGATTTGGTTGCAGTACCGGCGCTGCTTCGGCAAGCGTTGCAATATCAATTTGTGCCGTCCATACCGACATTGAACTTCCATCCTGCCGCGCCCATATCGGGGCAATTTTTCCAGCGTAAACACTTATGTTTGTGTAATCGCCAAAGAAAACATTTGTGTTTGGTGTAAAAGAATTTTCACTCACTTTTACATTGGTAAAACTTTGAGCGCCGTCAATTGAATAGGCGAGATATACATCAGTCTTTTTATCAGTATAGTTTCTGCGATCATAAAACAAAACATAAATGAATCCGGTTGTTTGATCAACATCCATCCAGCTAAAAAATTGTTGGTTTGTTGTTGTATCATCATTCACTTTCAAGGGATTGCTCCACGTAAATCCACCATCAACAGATTTTGAAATAAAGACATCGGTATTGGATTCACCGTTGCGCTGATCGGTCCAGTTGATGTAAATAGTCCCATTATTTTCGCCGCCGCTTAAATCGGTTTTTGTAATTGGTAGACCATTGCAGCGATAAATTCCTGAGATGTTATAATCCCAGCCACCGGGTTGTGTTGATGCAACAATATCTTCATTGAGCCATGTTGCGCCGCCATCAGTTGAGCGATCGAAAAATAATGTGTCACGGTTGCTCCAGCAAACATACACTTCACCATTTGCACCCACTGCCGGCACGGCACCTTCCGAAGTATTATCACTGTCAATACAATCGCCCGCAAGGCGATTGATGCGCACGGGTGTAGTCCATGTGAGTCCAAGGTCTGTCGTTTTTGAAAACATTATTTGTGAACTGTCATTCGGGTTGCTGCTGCCATAAGAATCAAACTGAGTCCAGGTGATGTAAATGGTTTGTGTTTTTTTATCGAAGCAAGCCCATTCTTTATCCTGTGCCTTGTTGCCATTGAGGCCGGTATAAGAACCATTAGACCACGTGTTTCCGCCATCAACAGATTTCTGACAAACAATGCGATCGATCCAATTTCCGTTTGAAGGGTTTGAAAGATGGAAATAATAAAAATTGCCGCTGGTATCAGCCATCATGCATGGATCACCCCACACTCCAAATGAAGATGAAACTTCGTGTTTACTCCACGTAAACCCGCCATCATTTGAGTTATAAGTAAAATTAAGATTGGCACCTGCAATAATCTGCTGTGTGTTTTTAGGGTTTACAAAAATGCCGGGCTCATTGGGATTGCCACTATCATCAATCAACACATTGGTGAATTGAGAAAATGAGGTTGTTGAATTGATTATAAGAATAAGAACTGCTGAGAATATTTTTTTCATTTCACTTAATAAAGAAAATAAAAGTACGATGAAAATTATTGTAGCTATTGTTTACAACGGTAACTGAGTTTTAATTTGTTTTGCTAAAATTATTTTTTTGAAATGAAAAGAATAGCTTAGGTTTACTGAAACAAAATTCTCAACTATAGAAAAATTAAAACAAAGTTGCCCCCCCCCTCACCAAATTAATGCTTAGCATAATTTGTATCGCGATGCTCTTACCACTAAGTTCCTTTAATAATTATTATTCTCCTACTTGTACAGGTTGTGGTGGTTATGCAATAATCACTGCAGATGCAGTTAGCACTTCTTATGAATTCCGATGCGGTGGCGGAACCAATTGCTTGCTTGGAACTATTACCACTACCTCTACCAATAAAAAAATTGTTTGCTGTGATCAAACTACAACTTGTATAACTCTTGCAAGTACTGATGGTGCAAGTTGTCTAAAGTTTACTAAAGGTGAAGGTTATTATGCTAAGAAATCAGGAACAACCGGACCATATATTTATTTTATTTTTAGAAATCAAAGCTCAGTTGCGTGCGCTCAAGTTTTTACTCAAGATGGCTCTGACCAATGGTCAAGATCAAGTAGTCACCATGTTCCTTTCAGCTCAGATACATTTAATATTACTGTACTCCCAAAGTGCTTGCAATTTCAAACTTGTACAGAGTGTAATTGATAATTATGAAAGTTTTTATTTTCATTTTAATTTCAATTTACTCTTTTAGTTATTCCAAAGCGCAATTAGTCAAACAATGGGATAACCGATTCGGTGGAACTCAAGCAGATTTACCATTTAGCAATATTATAGAAACTAAGAATGGATACCTGTTATCAGGATGGTCGTATGGTGATAGCAGCTATGATAAATCACAGAATAATTGGAGCAGCTGGCCTGATTTCTGGATTGTTAAATCAGATTTATATGGAAATAAAATTTGGGACAAACGCTTTGGCGGTTACACCGCTGAAATTTTATACGCTTCTTCTATGGCTAAAGATGGCGGCTATCTATTGGGTGGTTACAGC
>JAJAYG010000300.1 GCA_026786335.1 Chitinophagales bacterium
AAGTGAAACTGCATGTGATTAACAAAACCGGTTTGCCGGTTTCACAAGCAGTCTTAAGATTCAGTGAATCTCCATTTAAATCAAATAGGTTAAAATCGGGAACTGCATCGCTAACTACAAAGCCAGCATTATCAAAATCATAATCCAGTCTTAAGGGTATATCGCAAACTGTATCGTTATCTGCAGGAAGAGCGTTAATGCCAATACTTGGTAATAAGTAATTTTGAGCATTAACATTAAATGATGTTAAATTGATAACTGAGACAAAAAGTAAAACCCTGAATAACGAAGCGTATTGCATAACCAAACATCTAATAACAGATGATTACAGTTTTGCAAATACTATGCTCAAAGTTTAAATTACTCTAATAAAAATTTATTGCGAGAAATGAAAGTTACCGCTGTATACATGCTCAACAGAACCTTCTAACCAAACATCTTTAAAACAATCTTCTTTTCGGGAAAAATAAACTTTCAAATTTCCGCCGGGTGCTTTCAAGTTGAATTGCTGCTTTTCTGTTTTATTATTTAATTTAACTGAAGTTGCAATCGCAACAGCAACGGTTCCGGTTCCGCAACTCAGCGTTTCATCTTCTACGCCTCTTTCATAGGTGCGCATTTCAATTACATCATGCTTAATTGTTACAAAATTTACATTGATTCCCTCAGCAATAAACTTTTCGCTGTACCTGATTTTTTTCCCTTCCCTAACTACATCAATTGAATTAACATCATCAACGAATTTTATATAATGTGGCGAGCCGGTATTTAGTATAAAATCATTTTGAAAATTTTCTGTCTCACTCACCGCGGCCATTGAGAGTTTAATAATTTCATTATTGACGAACAGCGCATGGTGTGCACCATCGAAAGCATTAAAGTTCATCTCTTCTTTGTTGATGCCGAGTTTCTTTGCAAACATTGCGGCACATCTTCCGCCGTTGCCGCACATGCTTCCAATTCCGCCATCAGCATTGTAGTAGAGCATTTCGAAATCGAAACCTTCTTTCCTTCTTATAAGAATTAAACCATAAGCACCAATTCCATAGCGGCGATGGCAGATTTGTGCTATCTGTTCTTTGCTAAAATTAAATTTGGCATCACGATCATCAATCATCACAAAATCGTTTCCTGCTCCGTGATATTTTTGAAATTCAACTGACATTACTTCAACTATTGTGACACAAAATTAGTTTGATTAGGCAAGATTGTTTTCACTAAATAATTTCGTTGTTAAACTTTGGTTAAACGGAAGTTGGTTTTTCGCAAAAGTTAATCGTGGCGTAATTTTGTATTCAATCAATGTGAACTTCATTTTGCAAAACGCGTTTATCAAATTATAAATTTCAAATTAAACAAACTCTTTTATCGAAACAATAATTTACTCCATGCGCTTACGTTTATAAAGGCATGTTATTTAAAAATAATTTAAAATAAAAATTAAAACAATCTTATGGACATCAAAAAATTCGGATTTACGGCAATGGTAGCAATTGTGAGTACGCTTGCCACACTTGCAACAATTAAATTCTTTTATAATGATCAGCCGCTTTCATTTGAGCAAAAGCAAGCTGCAAATTTTGCACAGGTAAGTTATGCTCCTTCGGTAAATGCACCGGTTGGATTTGATTTTAGGTATGCAGCAAAAATGACTACGCAAGGTGTGGTTCACATTAAAACTACTTACGCGCCTCGGCAGACTTCAAGGAATCAATATGATCCGTTCAAAGATTTTTTTGGTGATCAGTCGAATCCTTTTGGGCAAGGGCAAGCGCAGGAATCTTCGGGTTCGGGCGTAATAATTTCTGATGATGGTTACATTGTTACGAATAATCACGTGATTGAACGCGGCGATAAAATTCAGGTGATTCTTTCCAATAAAAAAAGTTATGAGGCGAAAGTAATCGGCACCGATCCTTCGACAGATATTGCATTGATAAAAATTGAAGAGAGCAATATGCCTTTTATTCGATTTGGAAATTCTGATTCGGTTGAGGTGGGGCAATGGGCGGTTGCAGTTGGCAATCCTTTCAATCTTGAATCAACTGTAACGGCAGGTATCGTGAGTGCGAAAGGAAGGAACATTAACATTATTGGCAGCAGAAATGGCGGCGCCAATGATGCTGTTGAATCCTTTATACAAACTGATGCGGCAGTGAACCCCGGTAACAGCGGAGGCGCTTTGGTAAATACAAAAGGTGAGTTGATTGGGATTAATTCGGCAATTGCAACGCCTACAGGTTCTTTTGCAGGTTACTCTTTTGCTGTACCGGTAAATATTGTAAGTAAGGTGGTTAATGATCTTATGAAGTATGGTGTTGTGCAGCGCGGTTACCTTGGAGTTCAGATTGCAACTGTTACTGATGAACTTGCCCATGATAAGAAGTTGAGTGATGTAAATGGTGTTTATGTTGATTCGGTAAATGAAGGAAGCGCCGCTGAATTGGCTGGCTTAAAATCGGGTGATGTGATTACTAAAATTAATGGTATTACTGTTAATACTTCGCCGGAGTTGCAGGAGCAGGTTTCACGCTTTCATCCGGGTGATAAAATTTCGGTTACTTATATGAGAGATGGAAAAGAAAAGGTTTCTGATGCTACTCTTAAAAATAAGGAGGGCAATACTTCGGTAGTAAAGAAAGAAGAAACAAGTATGGTTGAGGCATTAGGCGCTGAGTTTTCTGATCTTTCTTTAAGTGAGAAGAAACAGATGGGAATAACGGGCGGTGTGAAGATTGTTAAGTTGCAAGATGGTGCTTTAAGTAAGAACGTGAGAATAAGAGAGGGGTTTGTGATTACAAAAATTGATAACAAGCAGGTTGCTGATCTTAGTGCGCTTAAACAGGTTCTTATAAATAAGAAGGGATATATTGCTATTGAAGGAAGATACCCGAATGATCCTACTCAATATTTTTATTCGTTTGGGCTTGATAATTAAACTTGAATTGAATTGCTTAAAAGGGTTATCGGGGATTTCGATAGCCCTTTTTTATTTGCTTAATTGGCTGTGACCTATGTTAAGCAGGGGCGACAATAATTAATTACTTGGCGACCTAAGCTAATTACGAGGCGACTTATGGAAATTATGGCATAACCTAAACAAATTACTAAGATTAAGACGGGAGTACATTCAAGAAGAAAGGTGACGTTAGCACATTGAGTAATGTGAGTAAAGAATTAAAAAAAGCTCGTGGGACTGCGCTCTTTTTTGTTTGATTTGTGTTGCCTTCCTCCGGGTGCGGAAGCTTCGCAAGGGAGACACGGAGGGGGGAAAATGAAAAGAATATTTTGGGAAATGAAATTGATAAATCGAACGACACAGCTTTGTCTAGCGGAAGGTATTCTCACAGACAGAAAAAAAACAAAATTAAAAGTGGTGGGTGAGGGCAGCTATCAATAAATGAAGTAGCGTAAAAAGCGAAACAGTAAACTTTCGCATTATGCCCTACTATAGTACAAAAAGCGAAAGTTTTTGTATTATTAGGGATTAGAACTTTCGCATATTTATAAGTTAGCGGCAACCTTAACCGCTCCGATTGAACTGTATCTCTTAATTAAAATAATTTCTCCGAATGGACGAACTGAAAATTGAATTTGACGACTTTGAAAAGAGAGAAAGGTTCAGTGGACCTGCAAAGCGTATTATGGAAAAAATCAAACCGCTTCGCAGCAACATTGACATTGCAAAGAGAAGATGGTTTTGGGAGTTGCTGCAAAATGCAAGTGATGTTAGTGAACAAACCGAAATTGAGGTTATACTTTCCGTTGACAGCTTAAAGTTCCGACA
>JAJAYG010000301.1 GCA_026786335.1 Chitinophagales bacterium
CGCCATTGGAAAAGTTACCGGAATTTCAGGGTTGTTTTCATTCTCCTTGAAAATTCGATCTACAAAAAGCAGAAATACCCCGCCTAATAAAAGTGTAAAACCAACCACTTCTACATCGCCGAGTAACTGATGTATTACGTCATTTAACAAAACCCCGAACACAAGTGCCGGTAAAAAGGCAACCAGCAGCTTGAGATAAAAATTAAAAGTGTTTTTAAAATTCCCGAATGAGAAAAATTTCTTCCAGTACAAAACAACAACTGATAGTATTGCGCCAAACTGAATTACGATGATGTACAACTTTGCAAAATCATCGTGATTGATTCCAAGTATTGTGGTGGCTAAAATTTCGTGACCGGTAGAAGAGATGGGTAAAAATTCTGTAATGCCTTCAAGTATTGCGAGAATGATTGCGTGAAAAAGTGACATTGATTTTAGGAGAGAAGAATTTAGGCGGCAAATATAAACGTTGCTTTATAAGAAGTTAATGAATGCAGCAACAGAACTTTATATACTTTTAATTCCTCAAAAATAATTTATGAAAAAGCTTTCCTTGTTCATTGTTCAACTTGCAATCGCTTTTATTTCCGTTGCACAAGTTTCAAAAGATTACGCAGTTATGGTTACTGCCGAAGTGAGCGATTCACCTCCTTCAATTATTGTAAAGTGGAATAATTCTGCCGATGCAACAGCATTTTCTGTCTATAGAAAAACAGAATCTTCAAATAGCTGGGGCGCTGCCATTGCTAATCTTTCAGGAACCGAAGTTGAGTACATTGATAATGCAGTTGTTGTTGATTCGGGTTACGAATACCGCGTGTACCGAAGCGCTTCTTCGGGAATAAATTCTTACGGCTATGCGTACTCAGCAATTAAATTGGGCACCACCGATTACAGAGGAAAATGTTTGCTCGTGGTGGATACCACCATCACTTCCTCTATTGAAATTGAATTGAATCGATTGATGAAAGATATTTCGGGCGATGGATGGCAGGTGAAACGAATAAATGTAAACCGCAATGATTCTGTAAAAACAATAAAGAACTTAATTGTAACAGAATACAATGCAGATGCCGATACAAAATGCGTTTTGCTTTTTGGTCACGTTCCCGTTCCCTATTCAGGAAACTTAAACCCCGATGGTCACCCCGATCATTTAGGTGCTTGGCCTTGTGATGGCTTTTATGGTGATATGAATGGAACGTGGACTGATGCGACAGTCAACAACATCACAGCATCGCGGCAAGAAAACTGGAATGTGCCGGGTGATGGAAAGTACGATCAGAGTTCATGGGGAACTATTGAGTTGCAAATAGGAAGAGTTGATTTGTACAATCTTCCTTCTTTCCCCGATAGTGAAAATGTATTATTGAAAAGATACCTCGATAAAGATCATGCTTTTCGCACCGGAGAATTTACAAATCTGCCTCAAGGATTAATTGATGACAACTTCGGCGCCTTCAGTGGTGAAGCATTCGCCAGCAGTGGCTTCAGAAGTTTTGCTCCCATGTTTGGCGATACAGCTGTTAAGGAACTGGACTACTTCGGCACCATGCAAACCAACAGTTACCTGTGGAGTTATGGTTGCGGAGGTGGTTGGTATCAGGGCGCATCGGGTGTTGGGTCAACAACTGATTTTGTAAATGATTCTGTTCAAAGTGTTTTCACCATGCTCTTCGGCAGCTACTTTGGTGATTGGGATAGTCAGGATAATTTTTTGCGCGCACCCCTTGCATCAAAAGGTCAAACACTCACATCTTGCTGGAGCGGCAGGCCGCATTGGTTTTTTCATCACATGGCTTTGGGTGAAAATATTGGCTACTCAACTTTAAGAGTCATGAATAATTCTTCTACTTATTTCGCAAGCTACTATCCCAAGTATACTCACATCGCACTCATGGGCGATCCAACATTGCGCATGCATGTTGTTCGTCCGCCATCAAGTATTGTGTTGACTCCACCAAACGGTTATCCCAATACCACTTCAATTTCATGGACAGCTTCGCCCGATAATGTTTTGGGATATTATGTTTACACCAGCAATACTGAATTCGGAAAATATGATCGCATCAGCGATACCATTATTTCCGGTACTTCTTTCATTGATGAAAATCTATTTACCGGTGTTAACTGGTACATGGTTAAGGCCGTGCGGTTAGAAGAAACACCGAGCGGCAGTTATTACAACACGAGCACCAGTATTGGTGATTCTGTTTATGTGGTGGTTTCGGGTAATGAAAACATTTTGGGAAATGAAAATCAGTTTTCTGTTTTCCCTAACCCTGCTTCATATAAAATTACAATTCAATCTTCAACATCAAATTTGAATTCGATACTTGTAATTACAAATGATGTAGGCAGAATAATTTTGGAAAAGAAAATTACAAGCAATAAAACTTCTATTGATATTTCTGAATTTGCTGCAGGAATTTATTTTGTGAAACTGAATGGCGTTGTTAAAAAAGTAGTGGTAGAATAAATAAGTGCAAGTATGGAAAGCGAAAAAATAATTGAACACTTCTACCAATCATTCGCAACTGGTGATGCCGAAAAAATGGTTGGCTGTTATCACGATCAAATTGAATTCACAGATCCTGCATTTGGATTGCTCAAAGGTGAAGCTGCAAAAAATATGTGGCGCATGTTATTGGAAGGTGCAAAAGGAAAAATAAAAATTGAGTTCAGCAATGTTAGCGCTGATAATGAAACAGGCTCTGCTCAGTGGATTGCAACCTATCAATTTAGTGAAACCGGTAGAAAAGTTGTAAATAAAATTACAGCACACTTTGAATTCAAAGACGGAAAAATTTTCCGCCATACCGATTCATTTGATTTACATAAGTGGGCTAAGCAAGCACTCGGATTCAAAGGCGTTCTGCTCGGAGGGACTAAATATTTTCAAAATAAATTACAACAGAAAACAAGTTTGCGATTGGCGAAATATTCATCAAGAAAAAAAGAATAGCCCATGGTGTTTGTACTCTAATGTTGTTTCGCACGGAGGCACAGAGAAACACGGAGTTAAGTTCTAAGAAAATTTGAGATGTTTCATTTTTTTGCATTTTTCTCCGTGCTACTCAGTGCCTCCGTGCGAAATTTATTTATTTCACTATTCGATCAAGTACCAATCTGGTGATTCCATCTTTTAGCAGTGCAACATTAAAGTTTATTAATAGCCCTACTTCAATCCCCGCCAACCGCATATAAGTTAAAACTGTTTTTGAATGAACAGGAGCAATAGCTTCAACAGACTTTAACTCCAGAATTACTTTCTGCTCAATAATCACATCAGCTCTAAAGCCGAGTTCTAATTTTATTTCATCATATACCACAGGAATTCCCTGCTGTCTTGAAAATACAATCCTGAGTTTTGCCAGCTCATAACAAACAGCTTCTTCGTATACAGATTCAAGTAAGCCGGGTCCTAATTTTTCATGAACCTTAATACAAATTCCAATAACTACCGATGTTAATTCTGAGTGTTTCATTTTGAAAGCTATTAATTATTTTTCATGAGATAATAAAATTAGTTATTATATGGAGACACAGAGAATCATGCAGGATACTTATAAAAAGCTATATCGTGATTTTTTTTTGGTTTTTTCTCCGTGATTCTCTGTGTCTCCGTGCGAAATTTTAATATCTCGTAAATGAAATAATTTTTTTTGCAACATTTTGACTTTTCAGATAAAATCATCAAGGGAAAAATGATTTATAGATTTGAAGATGCAACAAAAGGGCTCCGTTCATTTCGAAGGATTAAATCTGCTTCGCTTTGTTGCTGCAATGATGATACTTGTTTTTTATGCTGTTGAAGAAACAGTGCCTGATTCTCCTCTTAAAATGTTCGTTCACAATTTTCCAATCGGTGTAGATTTCTTTTTTATCATCAGCGGGTTCCTTATCACATATCTTTTGCTGCAGGAAAAAAGCAGTTATCAAAAAATAAACATCGGTGCATTTTACTTAAGAAGAATACTTAGAATTTTTCCACTCTATTACCTCATCATCTTTTGCAATTTTTTAGTTTTCAATTCCAATGCATTTTTGCATTTTAATTACTCTGCTCAGCTTTTCTCTGGGAAAATTTTGAAACCATTAAAGAAGGAAAATGGATTGCAGGTTTTCTTTCACCGCTTTGAACACTTTGTGTTGAAGAACATTTCTATTGGACAGTTCCGCTACTGATTGCTTTGCTTCCTATAAAAGGAATTAAATACTTGTACGCAATCGTAATGCTGTTGAGTATTGCAAGCAAAGCGTATTTCACCTTGCATAGTGCTGATAATTTTTTCATCATCAACTGCCACACTTTTTCAAAGATGGAT
This sequence comes from Chitinophagales bacterium, assembly GCA_026786335.1. Taxonomy (GTDB): domain Bacteria; phylum Bacteroidota; class Bacteroidia; order Chitinophagales; family UBA10324; genus JAJAYG01. The sequence goes on from JAJAYG010000301.1 coordinate 4,329, forward strand.
GTAATTGCAATAGGAGGTTTGCTGGCCTGTACTTATCATGAGCGCCAATTTAAGTTCCGGTATTCTCCGCGTTATTTAATTTTAATTTTGGTGGTGATGATTTTGATTATGGCCACCACCAATCTTTTTGATTACACCACTCTTTACCGCACCCTATTTATTAAATACCTCATCAACATTCCCTTCATAATTTTTTTCTGCCTTTTTATTTTTAATGAAAATGAGCTGGTAATAAAATGGAGGAGCAACCGCATGTTTGATTATATCGGTTCAATTTCATTTGGCATTTATATGTTTCACTTTATCGTGATTTTCTTTCTGCAAAAAATAATACCGGTTGAATCAATCTTTCAAAAAATAATTTTTCTGTTTATTACTTCAATTGCTTCTATTGGAGTTGCCGCTCTTATATTCAAATATTTTGAAACTCCTTTTTTAAGAATGAAAAGGAAATTCGAAAAAAAAAAACAGAATAGAAAATCAATTCACCACATCGGGCGGCAGCACATCAATCTTCAATGGCGCTGTGGTTTTTTCTGCAGGAATGCTTTCTTCTTTTGGCTCTGAGTCACTGTAAGCTTTGATTATTTTTTTCACCAAAGGATGGCGCACCTCATCGCGTTCATCAAGTGTAATTCTTCCAATGCCTTCCACATCTTCGAGTATGTGCAATGCTTTAAACAATCCGCTGCGCTGGTGCTTGGGTAAATCAATTTGAGTGATGTCGCCTGTAATAATGCACTTGGCCGAAGGGCCAATGCGTGTGAGAAACATTTTTATTTGTGAGTCGGTAGTGTTCTGCGCTTCATCTAAAATAATGTAAGCATGATCTAAAGTTCTTCCCCGCATAAAAGCAAGTGGCGCTACTTCAATCACGCGGTTTGTCATGTAGTAATTTAGTTTTTCAATCGGTATCATATCATCCAGTGCATCGTAAAGCGGGCGCAGGTAAGGATCAATTTTTTCTTTGAGATCACCGGGC
>JAJAYG010000302.1 GCA_026786335.1 Chitinophagales bacterium
CCCTTTAATGTTCGGCCCTTTTAAAAAGTATAAACCCATTCATGCAAAAATGGTTGCCAAGGCCATGTTATTTTATGCCAACTACACACCTAAGAAAAATATTTTTGAGTCGGATGAGTTGATGAAGCCGATTAAATAGAGTTTTGAGTTTTGGTTAAAGATTTCCAAGCGCTTCAGCCGTTCTGAAAACATCTTCAAATGAATTGTAAAGCGGAACAGGAGCCATTCTTATAACACCTGCCCCGCCATTGGCAGGGTTGGGTTCTCGCCAGTCACATACAATCCCAGATGAAGAAAGTTGATTAAAAATTTCTTTTCCTTCTGCTGTTGCAATAAATGAAAGTTGGCAACCTCTCTCTTTAACATTTTTTGGGGTGATAATTTTAAGAGCTTGTAAAGAATTTTTTGCATTGTATTCTTCAATAATAAATTCAAGAAACCCGGTGAGCAATTCACTTTTCTTTCTCAGGTTTTCAATTCCCGCTTCTTCAAATAATTCCAATGAGGCGCGATGAATTGCCATATTGAATACCGGTGCATTGCTCACCTGCCATCCGGCTGCACCAGTTTGCGGAACAAATCCTTTCTTCATTTCAAATCTTGTTGATTCTTCATTTCCCCACCAACCTGCAAATCTTGGAACCGAAAAGTTGTTTGCATGTTTTTCATGTATAAAAATTCCGCCCACACCACCTGCACCACTGTTGAGATATTTGTAAGTACACCAGCAGGCAAAGTCAACATTGCAATCATGCAACTTCACAGGAACATTTCCTGCTGCATGCGCAAGATCGAAACCAACAAAAGCACATGCGCGGTGACCGGCTTCAGTAATTGCTTTGATGTCAAATAATTGACCGCTCAAATAATTTACACCGCCAAACATTATTGTTGCGAGTTGATCCTTGTTTTCATCGATGGCTTTTAAAATATCTTCTGTTCGCAATGTGTATTCGCCTTCGCGGGGTTTTATTTCTATGATTGCATCATCAGGATTGTAACCGTGAAATCTTACTTGCGTTTCAACTGCATATTGATCTGATGGAAATGCATTTGCCTCCATCATAATTTTATACCGCTCTTTTGTTGGTTGGTAAAATGAAACCAACAGCAAATGAAGATTAGCTGTGAGCGAACCCATTGCAACTACTTCATCTTTTTTTGCACCAACAATTTTTGCCAATGCTTCCCTGTGAAAATGATGATAATAGAACCACGGATTCTTTGCATCAAAGTGCGCTTCTACTCCATAGTTTTCCCAGTCAATAAATTCCTGTTCTACATATTGCCTGGCAGATTTTGGGAGCAAGCCCAGTGAATTACCGGTGAGGTAAATCACTTCTTTACCATTCACTTTTGGAAAATGAAATTGTGATCTGAATTTTTTTAGCAAATCATTTGCATCTAATGATTGGGCAAATGAAAGTGAGTTGGAATATTGCATAAGAACTTTTAATAATAAAATATAGGGTATTAATCTTTGAAAATGAGAAATGACATTTCTTAAAGAAATGTCATTTCAGAAATTGCTCATTCGCAAATAAATTCAATTTAACTTCTTTGGCGGCATCATAACATTTCCGCATTTTTTGCAAGTGCGCAAATCTTCCGATGCATAAAATGCATCCATCACCATAGGTAAATCTTTAACAATATCATTCACTGCAATTTTTGTTTCATGCAATTGGTTGCCGCAATTTTCGCAGTACCATTGAAAGCCGTCTTCTTTACCAGGGCGATAAACTTCCATAACCAATCCAACTGTATTGGGTCCTCTTCGCGGTGAGTGCGGAGTACGTGGCGGCAGCAGAAAAATTTCTCCTTCCTTTATCGGTATGTCAACAAATTTTCCGTCTTCAATAATCTTAACTTCAACATCACCTTCGAGCTGAAAATAAAATTCTTCGGTTTCATTGTAGTGATAATCCTTGCGAGAATTAGGACCGCCAACTACCATCACAATAAAATTATCATTGCCCTTGTAAACCTGCATGTTTCCAACAGGTGGTTTTAATTTATCGCGGTTTTCATTAATCCAATTTTTAAAAGAGAATGCTCTGGTGATCATGGTTTAGTTTTGGTTTTAGGTTCAGGGTTTCGAGTTTCGAGTTCAGAGTTTCGGTTTTCACTATTCACTTTTCACCTTTCACCTTTTCATTTCAATTTAGAAAAGTAAATTTAGGAATTCTTTTCACTAACAGATGATACACAATGATTTATTTTTCCCCGCAGATCTCGCACTTGAACGCAGAACATTTTTTAGCTCAACGAAAATCTGCGTAAGCTGCGGTAACAATTTAATCACAAATTATTTTTATACACCACCAATATGAACTTCGACTTAACAAATAAAAACGCATTGGTTTGCGGCAGCAGCAAAGGAATAGGTAAAGCAGTTGCGATTGCTTTGGCAGAAGCGGGAGCTAACATTACACTCACCGCACGCAATGAAGATTCTTTACTGCAAACAATTAAAGAACTCGATAAATCAAAAGGTCAGCAACATGATTTTGTAATTGCAGATTTTTCGAAGCCCGATGAGTTGAAAGAATTAATTCAGCACCAGCTTCGTGAAACAACTTATCACATCTTAGTGAACAACACAGGTGGGCCACCGGCAGGTAATATTGCAGATGCTACAGTTGAGCAATTTCAAAATGCATTTGCAAATCATTTGCTCTGCAATCACATACTTGCAACTTTATTAATTCCGGGAATGAAGAAGAGTGGCTACGGAAGAATCATCAACATGATTTCTACTTCGGTAAAAATTCCATTGAAGGGATTGGGTGTTTCAAATACCATTCGCGGTGCAGTTGCAAACTGGTCGAAAACATTGGCAAATGAATTAGCTCCCTTCGGAATTACAGTGAATAATATTTTACCCGGCGCAACCAACACTGATCGCTTGAAAGAAATCATTAAAGCAAAAGCATTCAAAACAGGAAACCGAATAGAGGAAGAAGAACAGGAAATGATTCATGAAATACCCATGCAAAGATTTGGTGATGCCATGGAAGTTGCTGCCGCAGTTGCTTTTCTTGCATCGCCTGCTGCGAGTTACATCACGGGAATTAATATTCCGGTGGATGGAGGAAGAACCGGTTCACTCTGATTTCGGATTTACCAAAGTTTGAATATTCATCGCAATTCATTTTTCATTTCGCTAAATAATTTTTAATTAAAAATTTAAACCCATTATGACTCCACAAGATTTTAAAGAACTCTACACCCGCGAACTCGATACCCTTTACAAAGAAATTTCTTCTTATGCCGATGAAAGCAAACTTTGGATTTTGGCAGGAGAAATAAAGAACACTCCAGGCAATTTAGCATTGCATCTTATTGGAAATGTAAATCACTTCATAGGTGCATTGCTTGGTAATACAGGCTATGTAAGAAACCGTGAAGAAGAATTTGGCGCACAGCATATTGCAAAAGAAAAATTACTCACCGACATTACTGCTGCAAAAGCAATGATTGAAAATGTGATGAACAATCTCCCACCAACTGAATTGCAAAAAGATTTTCCGGTTCAAATTTTTGGTACCCATACTACTGAATACATGCTCACTTACTTTCTCGGTCACTTCATGTATCATCTGGGACAAATTAATTATCACAGGAGATTCGTGTAGTGTTTTATATTTTTCTGTGTCCTTTTCAAGAAGCATGGCTGATGGTGAAGAAGTCGGCAGACTTCTTAAATTATTTATAAATTCGAAATGTGGAAGAACACTTTGAACAACAGG
>JAJAYG010000303.1 GCA_026786335.1 Chitinophagales bacterium
AAATCGCAGTGAGTTGACGGCGTTATTTTTTGACTTCACAAAATAAATAAGTGAATCTTCCAATACATATTGATTGATTGAGAAATCATAAGTCTTCCAATCATATCCAATTACAGAAAGCTGCTTTGAAAGTGAGGAAGAATAATCGAGATAAGAAACTGTAGTCACATCTACCGGATATGCTTTTGCAACAGCAACACCAAAATTGCTTTGAACTCCTGTAACCGGGTAAGCACCGAGGTAAGGAATTTGAGTGATGTAATGATTGAAAACCACATCCCAATCAGAAGTTGCAGGTTCAATATCAAGTATTGATTGATTATCAATATTGAAGTACACAAAGTTTTTTGTGCCATAAGTAGCCGCAGGAATTGTTACATCGACATCAGATCCGCCATTAGTTAAATCGGCATATCGGATGATGTAATCTCCGGTTGCTGTTTTCTTCCTGATCCAGAATTTATAAAGCACGCCTCCTTTGTCAATCAGATAAATTGAATCACCGAAAACAGCGTGTGTTGTAAAATCATAAGTGCCCCAACCAAAATCAAAAGGGTTACTCGAATTTGCCTGAATATTAAATGCACCTTTCTCCCACGATGTATCGGTATTGTATAAAACTTCCCATGAATCGTAACCCGCATAACTAAGTGAAGCATATTTTGCAGAGTCACCATTAGGAACTTTGTAAACAACAATAGAATTAGGGTTGCTGATCACAGCAGCATTCATCAATGTAACTTCAAATCCCAAATCCCAACCGCCTGCACCGTTAAATGGAGCATGTGTTTTTGTTTGAGAACTTAATTGATAGAAAACTTGATGTGTGTAACCGGGATTCATGTGAATTGAGTCGCTTACCACTTGTGCATTAATCGATTTAACCATTAGAATGGTTAGAGTAAAAAGTAAAATATTTTTCATTTTGTGTTTTGATTTTAAGAGAATGCAAATGTAGTCTGCGACGAAGTTCTACTGTGGTAAATAGAATTATTCAACTCTCTTTTGACAGTGATATGACAAAGAAGAAACAAACTCAAAATTCTAAAAGTTTTTACAACTTGAATAAAAAGTTGTTGCAAATTATTTTTGTAGGAGGGAAATTAATCTGACACTTATTTTAAGTATTTCAGTTTAGGGTTTCTTTTAAAATGAAAAGCAGAAGTGATAATAACTTCTTTAGTGCCCTTACTAATTCGATAGATCAATGAATATGGAAAGATTTTAGTTCTTACCTCACGATACGATTTTCTTTTTTGAGGAAATGCCTCAGGATTGTTTTCAATCAGCGAAAAGGTGTATTCTATTTCATCAAACAAGCGATCACCTAATCCCAATTCCCTTTCTTTATACCACTTCCATGCTTCAATTAATTCTTGCTTTGCACGAGCGAGAATCACAATCCTGAAATTAATTCGCTCGTCCATTTTTCTCTAATGCTTGCACACTTCTTCTTATTTCACTAAAAGAAAAACCTTTGTCTTTACCTGCTTTCCAATTCAGATATTGCTGATCCAATTCCTTGATTAGCTCGTCATCATCCCACCAATTGCTTGTGGTATTTATTTCATCTTCAAGAATGGTAAAAATCGCATGGAGCTTTTTCTCATCAGCATGTTTAATGTATCGCTGAAGCTTCTCTCTGATTGTTTCAGTACTCATATCAAATTGTTTGAAGCAAATCTAAATCTTTAACTTCATGTTTTAAGGGGCGCTCATTTAACAATACAAACTATTCAGTAATCACTGCTCCGCCTTTGTAAAGTTGTTTGCGATATTTTAAAGAGGGAGAAGAAATAAATTTGCCTAACCCCAACCGATTCCATTTTTCATCCACAGCAGAAATAGTTTCTTCATCCATGCAAATAATATTTGGCCAGTCACGATCGAAATTGTCAAGCTCTTTTGTCTTTCTTGTTCCATCAAAACCAATGTGAGAAATTTCAGCATCACTTTCTGCTTTTACCACATAACTGTCTCTTCGCGGATCAACATTATTACTCCATCGCCACACCACATCTTTAATGTCATTTGCATCAACAGTGTGTTCAACATAGATAATGACCTTTACTTTCTTCAATTCAGAATCACGAAAAAGTTTTTCATTCAGTTCACGAATGTGATTTCTTCTATTTTTTTCTATGGAAATGAAGACTACTGATATTCCTTTTTCGAGTAATGAAGTATTGATGCTTTTAATTTCGGGATAATCAGTTGTCAGTTGTTGGTTGTCGGTTGTTAGTTGCCGGTTGTTAGTTGTTGGTTGTAAGTTGTTGGTTAACTGAAAATTTTTCTCACTGGCAACTGACAACTCAGCACCAACAACACGTTGAATTCCTCTCAGCTCTTCTTCCAACTTCACTGTTGCATCCACACACATTTTACCGCCGAAAGCAAACTTGCTGCAGCTATGATCGAGCACATCCATTGGGCCTTGCGAGAAAAAAATATCTTGCTGCGGATCTACATTTATTGAAATCGCATTTGCCACTTCTGCATAATTATGAATGTCAACTGATTCATCAACCACCACCAAAATTTTATTGAACATCATTTGCCCGGCTCCCCACATTGCATTGGTAACTTTTTGCGCATGCCCTGGGTATTCCTTTTTTATTTTGATGATGGTAAGGTTGTGAAACACACCTTCAATGGGTAATTCCATATCAACAATTTCGGGAATCATCGTCATTTTAATTGGGGCAAGAAAAATCCTTTCAGTGGCCTTGCCGAGCCATGCATCTTCCTGCGGCGGAATGCCAACAATGGTGGATGGGTAAATTGCATTGCGCTTATGTGTTATGCAGGTGATGTGAAACTTCGGATAAAAATCTGCGAGCGAATAATAACCGGTATGATCACCAAATGGGCCTTCCAAAATATTTTCTTCTTCGGGATCTACATAACCTTCAATTACAAAATCTGCGTCGGCGGGAACTTCCATTTCATTGGTAATGCATTTAACAAGGTCTACTTTTTTCTTTCTAAGAAAACCAGCAAGCATGTATTCGTCAACATTCTCGGGCAATGGTGCAGTAGCTGCATAAGTATAAACAGGATCACCGCCAAGAACTACTGAAACAGGCATTCGCTTTTTCAATTTTTTATACTCAGCAAAATGTTTAGCCGAAACTTTATGCTTGTGCCAATGCATGCCGGTGAGATCGGGTGCAAATACCTGCATGCGATACATCCCCACATTTCGAATTCCGGTGTTAGGGTCTTTGGTATTAATTACAGGAAGGGTAAGAAAATCTCCGCCGTCTTCGGGCCAGCATTTCATCACCGGCAATTTTGTGATGTCGGGGTTTTCCATAATCACCTGCTGGCATTCGCCTCTTCCGCTTTTAACTTTCGGCATCCATGATGCAAGTTGATTGAGCTTTGGCAACATCATCAGCTTTTCGAGGATGTTGTCTTTCGGTTTCATGAGTGATTTAAAGAGCGCTTCAATTTCTTTCGACACATCATCCAAATCATTTACTCCTAAAGCAAGACAAATTCTTTTTCTTGAACCGAAGGCATTTATCAGCAACGGAAATTCAGTTCCTGTATTTTCAAAAAACAATGCAGGTCCATTATTTTTAGAAATGCGGTCAACAATTTCTGTAATCTCCAGTTGGGGATTTACAAACTCTTTTATGCGGATGAGTTCACCTTCCTTTTCTAAAACACCAACAAAATGCTGCAACGATTTATAAGCCATTCAATTTTTTTAATACAACAAAATTAGAAGAAAGAAGTTTTGAGTTAATTTTATTTCATGCTAAAATTATTTTTTGTTCTCATTTCGATCATGATTTCAATAGTTCATTCTCAAAAGTTATTCTCACAAGTAGTAGATGGTGAAATACAAATTGAAGGAATAAAACGAACCTATCATCTTGCAATTCCAACTACATCAAATTCAAAAACAAAGTTGCCACTGGTAATTGTGCTGCACGGCGGAGGGGGTTCTGGCGCCAATATGATTCGCTTAACTAATTTCAATTCATTGGCTGAAGAAGATACTTTCCTTGCAGTATTTCCTGATGGATTAAATAAAGGTTGGAATGATGGAAGAATTGATGAGACTTTTGAAAGAAAGTATGACGATGTAAATTTTATTTCATTGCTCATAGATCACCTTGTTGAAACACATAATGCAGATCGAAATAAAATTTTTTTAACCGGCATTTCTAACGGTGCCATCTTCAGTTTATATTTAGCATATCAACTGCCCGGAAAAATTCGTGCGATCGCTCCTGTATGTGGAAGCATTCCTGTTGATTATGCTAATGGTTATTCCATCGCACTAAACACATCTGTGCTCATCATCAATGGCACTGCAGATTCACTGGTGAAATATGGAGGTGGAAGTATTGCTTCAAAAAAAGGAGAACGCGGAAAAGTGATCAGCACCGATTCGATGATCAATATTTTAATGCGCCCTTATACTTGCCGCGCAAAATTAATCACGCAGGAATTTCCTGATGTTTCAATCAAAGATCATTCACATGCGCTCAAATACATTTATCCTTCCTGCGGTTTTCCTTCCCAAATAATCTTAATCAAAGTAATTGGTGGCGGACACACTTGGCCCGGCGGCGTTCAATACCTTCCTAAATTTTTGGTTGGAAATACCTGCAGAGATTTTAACGCTTCAAGTGAGATTTGGAAATTCTTTAGTGAACAGAAATAACTCTGTATTTTTTTCTTGAGGAACAATCATTATTGGAATTCAAAAAATAATTTCTTCCTCATTAGACGTGACATTTCTTTGTGAAAGGTCATCTCTTTATGTCTCAATTGCAAAGGCCACTACAAAAAAAACCACCGAAGTTTTTGACTCCGGTGGCTCAAATTTATTCTTCCATTCAACTAAAATTTATATCCAAGCGTAGCAACAAAATTATTTGTTTTCTTATTGATTGCAACTCCCATAACACTTTGATCGGTGAGCGTATATG
>JAJAYG010000304.1 GCA_026786335.1 Chitinophagales bacterium
GATTACTACGAAACCGATAAAAAGAAATTAAAAAAACTCAACAAAGATTTAGTTGCCACTTTACAATATGATGGAATGACGACCGTGATGACAGCCACTTGTTATGTATTTCCCTATAAAAAATACCACATGAAAATTGCCATCGGCGATGTGGGCGATCCGCAGTATGATTCGGGCGTTTTTTTAGAGCAGGGCTCTTTCTCCAGTGTGCGCGATCCGTCGCAAACAAAATTTAAAGAATACGCCGACCTGAGCAGTAAAATAAATTTCGACAGTATCTTCGGGTTAAAAATAATTCTTTCAAAAGCAACCAAAGACAGTATTGCAAAAGAAGAAGAAGAGTATGAGCGCTTCACCATCACCAACATTAATTTTGCATCGGATAAATTTATTATCCCCGATAGTTCGAAGACCGAGTTGACTGCCTTAGCAGATTACCTCAAGCGCCACGATAATTTTAATTGCGAACTCTACGGCTACACCGATAATGTGGGATCTAAAAAATACAATCAGAAACTTTCGGAGAATCGCGCCAATGCAGTAATGAATTTTGTTTCTTCAAAAGGAATTGCCGCATCGCGTGTAAAAATATTGGGTTACAATTTTGAAAACCCAATTGCCGATAACAGCGATGAACGCGGGCGCGCAAGAAACCGCAGAGTGGAAATTGTGTTAGTGGAGGAATGATTATTGGAACACGGATAACACTGATACAACGGATAAAAACAGGTAGAGCGACACCCTTAATTTTTACCCCAGTCAATTGTTTTAAAATTTGCTGTATAGGGGAACACTAACTTTTGGTGATTGTATTCACCATAAGTTAGTACTTTTGGTGAATACAATCACCGAAAAATGTTTACCCGCCAGATAGAATCACTCATTAGAAAAAAAATTAACAAGGGCAAAGCCATTATTGTAACCGGACCAAGGCAGGTGGGTAAAACAACTTTGATTAAGACGATATTGAAAGACAAAGATTACCTCTTGCTCAATGGTGACGATCCACACACAAAACAATTGCTTACTAATCCCGGCATTGAAGAACTTAAAAACATCATAGGTAAAAAGAAGTATGTTTTTATTGATGAAGCGCAAAGAATTGAAAACATCGGCATCACACTTAAACTGATAACAGATGAAATGAAACAAGTTCAATTATTGGTGAGTGGATCTTCTTCATTTGAACTAAACAACATTACCAACGAACCGCTTACCGGAAGAAAATGGGAGTACAGGTTGTTACCTCTGAGCTGGAAAGAAATTGAAGATGAAAGAGGTTTTATCAAAGCAATGCAACAATTGCCGCAGCGCCTTTTGTATGGTATGTACCCCGATGTTTTAAATAACAAAGGTGATGAAGTGGAAGTGCTGCGCCATTTATCGGGCAGCTATCTTTATAAAGACATACTTGCAATTACCGGAATTCGCAAACCCGATTTGCTTGAGCGGTTACTGCGTGCTTTGGCTTTGCAGCTTGGGAATGAAGTGAGTTACAATGAACTTTCGCAGTTATTGCACACCGACAAAAACACCATCAGCTCTTACATTAACCTGCTGCAAAAAACATTTGTGATTTTTGTTTTAGAAAGCTATAGCCGCAATCAGCGGAATGAAATAAAGTTTGGAAAAAAAATTTATTTTCATGATGTAGGAATCCGCAATGCCATCATCGGGAATTTTAATCCCATTGATTCAAGAACTGATAAAGGCGCGCTGTTTGAAAACTTTATTATTTGCGAGCGGAAAAAGAAACTTGAATATTCACGCTCTCTCAACAGCAGTTATTTCTGGCGAACAAAACTGCAACAGGAAGTTGATTATGTTGAAGACAATGGTGTAAAAATTTCGGGGTTTGAAATTAAATGGCTTGCAACGAAAAATGTAAAAACACCCACCGCTTTTGCCAACACTTACAAAGCAAAAATCAAATTGGTTGACTCAAAAAATTTGAGGGAGTTTATTTTGTAGCGGATTACGATGGTGGTGTAGCAGGAAACTTATTTCAAGCAAAAAATAGTAATGATGTCTCTTCTATAATCCTTTCTCATTTTTGAAAAGAAACTATTCCTATTCTGCAGTAAAGAACTATTCTGAAGCTAAATATTATAAGTGTATACATGCTCTTCAATTTTATTTATCTCTTCTTGTTCATGATAGATTTCATGTCTGATTAATACATGAGTATGCGAATAGTCACATTCTGATGGCGAGTGCTCAAATTTACAAGATAATTTATGCCAACCCTGATTAGTTCCTTCCGTTTTCTCTTTCTTCAAAAAGTTCTGCCTTAATGATTCTATCAAGCAATATTGATAATCATCACCTATTGGTGGATCATTGCTATTTAATACATCCTCCTCCTTAATTAAGCATGACCATTTACATGAAAATGCTGTTATAGTTCCCGCAGGGAATTCAATAGGGTTTCCGACTCTATATAAACGATGTTCATCAAGATAATCTGTATCTTGAAATTGCTTTCTATTGTTCCAATGTAAATACTCGGGTATTAGTTGAGAATTGCAACTCATACTTTTTTAAGAAGCGAAGCTAAATTGAACGTGTTTATTTCATTCACAAAATCAAAATATTGATTGAAAGTTTTACTACGATCAAATGGAATGTATAAAAACTCAACATCACCATTAATATCAATAATTAAATTGTGATAATTTTCATTAATTTTTCTATAAATTAATATTTCACCATTACCGGTATAAGCAATCTGGATATCTAAAATATTCAAATCTAAACACGCATAAATAATGTCCATACCAATTTCTAAAACTGCAGTATTGTCAATGTTTAATTTTTTATAGATGTCAATTAACTCCCCTTTTTTCCTTTGGATTAACTCACGTTTAGTCGGATTAGTAATGCTTTGTGGTAAAGTTGACCCTTGGACAGACACCTTTCCGAATAAATCGCTTGTCGATAAAAATATTAATCGATTATCAAACTCGTTGTCTGATAAAAGTAAATTATCATCACCAATATCTTCAAACGAAGTTACCGAATACATACTGCTTGTATTTGATTTTATATCTATAAAAGAGGCCGTAAACATATTTTAGCGAATTGATTTTTTTGTTTCAATAGTAATTAGTCCTGCAAATAACGAATATAATTTAGTATGTGAATTTGCTAATAACTCATTCAATTGGGTTTCATCGTCGGATTGAAAATTAGCATCCATTTCTACAAAGCTCACATCAAACACTACATTTATTTTTTCAGTTGCATTTAATATAAATCTTGTAACTAAAAATTGAGTTGGCTTTTCCAATGGACTTTCAATAAAAAAATTTAAATGAGCAGTTGGTAAACTATCAGGTAAACTTACACCTAAATTAAAATACTTACCTATAGATTCAAACTCTTCAATGCTAAAGTCAAATGAGTTAATCGACTAAAGATCAAAGCGCGATATGGTTCCAGGAGAAATATTGTTAAAATGCCTCATACCCTCTGTAATATCTTCCTTAAACGATTCCCATATTTCATATTTACCCACTTGATGAAATGATATCGAACTGCGATGAAGTTGAATAACTTTATTTTTATCTTCACTTGTATATTTCATTGAATTGCCAAAAATAAATTCATTTGGCTTGTCAGTATTTGTTGGATTTATTATGGCAAGGTTTTCCTTTGATGTGAATTTTCTTTGTATTTGTAATTGCTCCCAGTAAATTCCAAAAATAGAATTGTCCTGTGGAATTTTAAAATTAAGTAGGCAAGCTGCTTCAACTATCTTGTTATTCTTAAAGATTTCTCTTTCCATACTTATATTTTTCAATACACTTCTTCTTTGTAATTACAATTCAAAGTTAGCATTCATAAAATCATCTTAATATGCAATTGCAAATATATTTGCTACTAAATAAATATATTTTGGTTGTGAATGTAACTACTTTTCAATACGCATTTCATTCCAAAATCTCAATGCAAAAAATGCCTCAACCCCGTGGTCACCATTGCCATATTAAATTTGTTACAGGCATCAACGGAGTCTTTGTCCTTCACTGAGCCACCCGGTTGTATCACAGCGGCAATGCCTTCTTCATGCGCAATGGTTACACAATCATCAAAAGGAAAAAATGCATCGCTTGCCATGGCACTTCCTTTTAAATCAAACCCGAAAATTTTTGCTTTGCTAATCGCCTGCTTCAATGCATCCACACGCGATGTTTGTCCGCAGCCCATGCCGATGAGTTGTTTGTTTTTTGCAAGAACAATCGTGTTTGACTTCAAATGCTTGATGCATTTTTCTGCAAATAATAAATCTTTGATTTGATTCTGTGACGGAGCAACAGCAGTCACCACCTTCCATGTTGCTACAGAAGAAAGTGCAGTATCAGCATCCTGTTCAATCACACCATTCAAAATACTTCTGAATATTTTTTTTGAATTTGATTTTTCACTTTTCACCTTTGACTTTTGACTTAAAATAATTCTGTTCTTCTTCTGTTTAAAAACCGCCAGCGCCTCTGCCGAAAAATCGGGAGCAATGATTACTTCAAAAAATATTTCATTTACCTTCTCTGCTGTTTGTAAATCAACAGCCCGATTAAAAACAATGATGCCGCCGAATGCGGAAACAGGATCGGCTGCCAATGCAAGCTCCCAGGCATGCAATGCGTTGTCTGCTTCTGCGCAACCGCAGGCATTGGTATGCTTGATCACAGCACAGGCAGGATTTTCAAATTCATCAATGAGCGAAACCGCCGAATCAATATCAACAAGGTTGTTGTAAGAAATTTCTTTTCCGTTGAGTTGCGTAAACAGCGCATCAAAGTCGCCATAAAAAGTTGCGCGTTGGTGCGGGTTTTCTCCATAGCGCAAATTGCGGCTTTGTAAAATACTTTGCTTGAATGCAGAAACATTTTCTTCATCATTATTAATTCCTTTTGAGAAGTAATTGAAGATTGCCGAATCGTAATGCGAAGTGATGTTGAATGCTTTTGCTGCAAACAGTTGCCGGTCTTCTTTTACAGAAATTCCGTTTTTCTCATTAAGTAAATTGATTAAGTCGGGATAATAATTCCGCGAAGCACAAATTAAAACATCATTAAAATTTTTTGCTGCAGCACGAATTAGGGAGATGCCGCCGATGTCGATCTTCTCGATAACGGCCCCACCTAAATCCTCCCTGGCCTCATCTGCCTTCGGCATCTTCTCCAAAGGAGAAGAAATAAGGAATTCATTTTTTGGGAGGACTTGCTCTCGCTCATGGCTCACTGTTTCTTCGAAAGGATAGAGGTCAACAATCACCAAATCAATCTCAGCAATTTCATACTGTTGCATTTGTGCGAGGTCTTCTTTCAATTCTCTTCTTCCCAAAATGCCGCCGAAGATTTTTGGGTGCAGGGTTTTAACTCTTCCTCCTAAAATTTCGGGGAAGCCGGTGAGCGATGCTACTGCTGTAACAGGTATGTTGAGTGATTGAATAAAAGACAGTGTTCCGCCTGTAGAAATCAGTTGCACACCGAGTTCATTCAGTTTGCGAACGATGGGTTCTAAACCATCTTTATAGTAAACCGAAATTAGTGCTGCTTTAATTTTTCTTTCACTCATCATTTAAAATTTGCTGCAAAGAAAAAGATTCGTAGGGGGGAAATGAAATGCGATTGAAAAAAAATTCAAAATTCAAGTAAAAGCCAAATTTCATCCCGAGTGCTCGGGACAAACTTTCCCAAAAGGATTCCTTCGGAACAAGAAAAATTCAAAACTCTGGTCAGTGTCATGGTTTTTGCAATTTAGACCTTGAACCTTACTTGAATTTTGAATTTTGAATTTTCATTTCGTTCACTCTCCTAAAATTTTCGCAGGCCTTGTCTCAACTCGCTGCTTCAATCGAAATGCATTGATGGCAAAGTTTTGAATGTGCTCTTTGGCTTCTTCAATGTCGTCAGTAATTTTTAATAGTTGTAGATCTTCAACACTTATGGTTTCGCGATCATCGAGCTCATTAATGAAATTGATCATCGTGTTCCAATATTCTTTACCCATTAATATTATTGGGAAGTTTTGAATCTTTTTGGTTTGAATAAGTGTGATGGTTTCAAATAATTCATCCATGGTTCCAAAGCCCCCGGGCATTACAACAAAAGCGTAAGAATATTTGAGCAATAAAACCTTGCGCACAAAAAAATGATTGAGTGTAATCCATCGGTCGAGATAGCGATTGGGTGCTTGTTCCATTGCTAATAATATGTTGCAGCCAACCGATCTACCTCCTGCTTCTCTTGCACCCCGGTTTGCGGCTTCCATAATTCCAGGTCCGCCGCCCGTCATAACTGTAAAACCGAGTGATGAAAGCATGCCTCCAACTTTTCTTGCCATCTCATAATGCGGATGTCCTTCTTTAAATCGTGCCGATCCAAAAACAGTTACACAAGGGCCAATGAAATGAAGTTTGCGAAATCCCTTGATGAATTCACCCATTACTTTAAATACAAATTTAAATTCATCAAAGCGTGAATGTGGTCCTTCAAGAAAATAATGTTCAGTATCCTCACTCGGTGTTGTAACAGGTTTAATCAGATCTTTTTCCATTCCAAAAAATTTTTGAATGCAGTTCTGAAAATTGCAATCATTTATTTCCTCACCCTTGATCCCTCTCCAAAGGAAAGGGAATTGATAATTTCCAGAACTGCAATTGAAGACGTTAAAAATACATTTCGAAATACAGAGAGCAGCAAGTGTTATCTTTGTTTGATTATGAAAGAGGAAAAGGAAGAGGTTACTCCAACCAGCAATGAAGGAATACAATTAAATAAATTTCTTTCAAATTCAGGAATTGCTTCACGCAGAAATTGCGCTGAGTTTATTAAGAATGGTTTGGTGAAGGTGAATGGAAAAGAAGAAAAATCACCCGGCTATCGCGTGCAGCCAACTGATGCGGTAAGTTACCGAGATAAAAAAATTGAGAGCGGAAAAAAGTTTTACATCCTGCTCAACAAGCCCAAAGATTTTATTACTACCACCAGCGATGAGCGTGGCAGAAAAACAGTGATGGAATTAATTCAGCAGGCTACAGATCAAAGAGTTTTTCCGGTAGGAAGATTAGACCGAAATACAACAGGACTGCTTTTATTTACCAATGATGGTGAGCTCACACAGCATCTTACTCACCCCAGCAACAAGGTGAAAAAAGTTTATGAAGTAACGCTCGATAAAGATTTGAGCATGGAGGATATGGAGAAGATTGCAAAAGGTATTGAACTGGAAGATGGTTTGGCAAGTGTTGATGAAATCGCATACGCACATCCAACAGAAAATTCAGTGGTAGGCATTGAACTTCACAGCGGAAAAAACAGAATTGTTCGCCGCATCTTTGAAAGTCTGGGTTACGAAGTATTAAAACTGGATCGCGTTCGCTATGGCATTCTCACAAAAAAAGATTTACCACGCGGGAAATGGAGGTTGCTTAGCACCTATGAACTGAATATGCTACGCCGAAAAAATTAGTTGCTGATAATTTATTAGTGCAACTTCCCTCTCTTGGTATTTTAATTTACATTTGCGAGTCATAAAATTTATATCAGATTTCTATTATTTAACCAAAGCATATTGGCTATGAAATTTTCTACAACACTTCTGCTTTTTCTTTGTACAATATTCATCAAAACTTTATTTGCAGAACAACCTGCAGGTGAGTTTAACTGGCACCAAAAAGTTTTTATTGAAAACAAAGGGCAAATAATCAATGCTGAAGGAAAACAAAACACTTCTGTACTTTTTCTTTACAACGATGGTTTGTTCAATCTACAACTTAAATCAAATGGATTTAGCTATGAGATTTATGAAGTTGAAAAAACCGGCGATGGTTTCGATGAAGCAGGATTTGCAGATGAACAAGATGAATCTGACTTTACTGATCAATTGCAAATGCATCTGAAGTCGCACCGTGTTGATGTGAATTTTGAAGGTGCTAACAGCAATCCGGTAATTGAAACGGCAGAAGCAATAGATGCTCATTTCAATTACTATTATGCACCCGTATCAATTAATCAATATTCAAATTTGAAGGGTTATAGTAAGATTATCTATCATGATTTATATGATGGAATTGATCTTGTTTTCTATTCCCCAAAAGAAAATTCAGCAAAGGATTTGCGCTATGAATTTGTGGTTCATCCTGGAGCAAATCTTTCAAAAATAAAGTTTAGTTATAATGGTGCTACTGCAAGCTATTTGAATAAAAAAGGAGATTTTGAAATCAATACCACACTAGGAAAAGTTACAGAAACAAAACCAAAGTATTTTATTGAGGGAAATGAAAAATGCGTTGAGGGAAAATTTATTTTCAAAAAACAAATCAAAAGTTTCAGCAACATTAATTACGACAGAAGCAAATTTTTAATCATTGATCCAAACATTATCTGGGGAACTTATTATGGGGGTTTCTTAGGTGATGAGGTTGCAGAAGTAGCAGTTGGTGAAGATAAGAAAGCAGTAATTGACGGGCACACCATTAGCCCCGGACATATTGCAACAGACGGTGCATATCAGGAAAACTTTGCAGGCGGTATTTATGACTATTTCGTAGCAAAATTTAAATCGGATGGCAACCTTGACTGGGCAACCTATTTTGGTGGCGACGATAAAGATTATTGTTATGCGCTCACTGTTGACATTAATAACAACGTAATCGTAGGAGGAAATTCTCTCAGTGAAGGGTTAGCAACGGCCGGTGCTTTTCAGGATTCAATTTATGGTTTCACAAAATCTGATGCCGTAATAGCAAAGTTTGGTGTTGATGGAAACTTATTGTGGTCAACTTATTTTGGTGGCGAAGGTTCAGAAAATCCAAGAAATATTGTAACCGATCCTGCTGGATATATTTATGCCTCAGGTACAACAGGAAGCTATGAAAATCTTGCATCGCCGGGAGCATATCAAACAGCCATGGGTGGTTTTGACGATAGCTGGATTGCAAAGTTTTCTCCTGATGGCAACAGAATTTGGTCAACCTATTACGGTGATTCGGGAGTTGACCGTTCGCATGCGTTATCGCTTGATGCTTTTGGGCATTTATTCGTAGCAGGAACAACATCAAGCCAGAAAAAAGGAATTGCAACAGCCGGGGCACATCAAACAATTTACGGCGGTGGCTCTGCTGATGCCTACCTATCAAAATGGGATACCTCTGGAACTTTAATATGGGCAACATACTATGGCGGAAAAGGTGAAGATAGATGTAGAGGTGTTGAAACCGATAAGAACGGCAATGTTTATTTGGGAGGATTTACAAACAGTGATTCAATGATGGCAACTCCAAACTCCTATCAAGATACTTTGGTGAAACAAAATAATGGTGGCTTCTCCATTGATTTTTACATTGCTGGATTTAATAGCAATGGCAACAGATTATGGGGCACCTATTTGGGTGGTCCTGCCGAAGAAGATCTATGGGGGTTTACAATAGATAAAGATGCCAATGCACTTTACGCTGTTGGCTCAACAGGAAGTATTGTAGGTATCGCTTATGGCAATGCCATGCAACCGGAAAAAGGCGGTGGATCTGATGGATTAATTTCAAAATTTAATACTAACGGATTCCCTGATTGGATTACTTACTATGGTGGTGGTGCTGGCCAGCAATTTGATGATGTGGCCGTTGACAAAAACGGGAAATTATTTGTAACAGGGCGCCCAACAGGAAATGATATGTATGTTACCAGTGAAACATACCAGCCAGTATACTATGGCGGAGTAAGTGATGCAATTCTCTATAAGTTCAGTGGTGATGAAGCCTGCTTTGATCAATTTGAACCGAATGAATCAATTGCTGCATCGTCAAACCTATTTTCGTTCCATGTCTATGACAACACTTTGTATGGATACAATGCCAATATAGAAAGTGACAGCGATCGTGATTGGTTTAACATTGAAGTTGAAGACTTGAACCCCAATATCATGATTGTGCTCAGCGACCTTTCAGAAAACTATGATATTTACTTTTATGATGATTTAGGTTCCTGGCTTTTCGAATCAGTTAATACTGATTTAACACCCGATACCCTTGCTGTAAATTCAATTGCAACCGGTATCTATTACTACGAAATTTATCATGCTCCCGGTGTATATGATTCACTTAATTGTTACAGGCTTCAGGTATTTAGAAGTGATTCGGCTTTCTCAGGAAATTTCCCTAATGGCATTCATACTGTTAATGATCCGCTGCGTTTTAATATTTATCCCAATCCTGTGAGCAATGTTTTATCTTTTTCAATTCCTTCCACAACAAGTGAGAATAATGATGTTATAATTTATGATATGCTTGGAAGAGTTGTTTATTCTGAAGTTCAAAAAATTAAATCGGGAAACAATCAAATCAATATTCAACTTAATGGATTTTGCAGCGGACCGTATACTCTTATGATTAAATCGCAAGACCAGGTAAGAGTGAGCAAATTTGTAAAGCAATAATTTTTAATCGCAAGTACCCGATATAAATTTTTATCTAACCATTTAAAAAAAAAGATTCTGTTTCAAGGAAAAAACTACTGATGCTTCGCAACATTACTTTTCTTTTCATCCTCCTCGTTTCATCTTCAGCCTATTCTCAGCAGATGATTTCATCATCTTACATGCCTTCAAAATTTTTTATTAAAAATGAAGGACAGTTGATCAATCAGTACGGTGAAGCAAATGATGAGGTGTTGTATTTGTATCACGATGGTCTGTTTAATCTGGAACTAAAAAAGGACGGCTTCAGCTATGAGATATTCAAAATAGAAAAAGATGCTCCAGCTGTATCAGAATCTTACAGCACTTTAAATCAACACGATTCCGATGATGAAAAATATCGGAGCGCAAAAATGAGTTCATCGCGTATTGATGTTTCTTTCAGCAATTCAAATTCATCCTGCATTGTTAAAACAGGCGAACAATTAAGTGGTTACTTCAACTATTATCATGCGCCGCTTAGCACAAATAGTTTTACAAGAGCAGGCAGATACAATAAAATCATTTATGAGAATTTGTATGAAGGAATAGATCTGGTATTTTATGCTCCCGAAAAAAATTCTGTTCAGCAACTTCGCTATGAATTCATTGTTCATCCCGGAGCTGATTATTCAAAAATTAAGTTTGATTACAAAGGCACTTCGCAACTTTATAAAAATAAAGATGGCAGCTTAATCATATCAACTTTGAACGGATATGTGACAGAAACAAAACCCTATTATATAATTGATGGAAATGAAAAACCGATTGCTGCGAATTTTATTCTGAAAAAAAACAACCGTTCCTTTTCATCGTTAAATTATGATCGCAGTAAGTTCATGATCATTGACCCAAATATTCTATGGGGAACTTATTACGGCGGTGCAGGTGGCGATGAAATTGCAGAGGTTACAGTTGGCACAGACCTTAAACCTGTTATTGATGGCCATACTGTAAGTCAGTATCACATTGCAACAACAGATGGCTACCAGAATGATTATGGAGGCGGACTCTATGATTGGTTCATTGCAAAATTTAAAGCCAATGGTGACCTTGAATGGGGAACATATTTTGGCGGTGATGATAAAGATTATTGCTATGGAATTACTGTAGATCCAGCAAACAATATTATTGCAGTGGGAAACTCACAAAGTCAGGGGCTGGCTACTTCAGGCGCTTTTAAAGATTCTGTTTCGGGGCCTGATGCTGATATTCTAATTGCTAAATTTTCACCGGTTGGGGATTTGATATGGTCGACTTATTATGGCGGCAACAGCCCTGAAAACCCTCGTAATGTTGTTACAGATTACAAAGGAGATATCTATTTGGCAGGCGCAACAGCAAGTGACTCAGGTATTGCAACCCCAGGTGCTTACCAAACCGAAATTGGGGGGTTGGATGATACCTGGATTGCAAAATTTTCTGTTAACGGAAACAGATTATGGGGAACCTATTACGGTGATTCAGGGGTTGACCGTTCTCATGCACTTACCCTTGACCATTTAGGAAATCTATTTGTAGCAGGAACTTGCTCGAGCAATAAAGGAATTGCAACTTCGGGAACACAGCAAACAAGTTATGGAGGTGGTGTTGCCGATGCGTTTATTTCTAAATGGGATACTACCGGTAATATGTTTTGGGGATCATATTGTGGAGGAACCGAGGAAGAAAGATGCCGTGGCGCAGAAACTGATTCAGATGGGAATGTTTATTTGAGTGGATTTACCGGTAGTGATACCTTAATTGCAACTCCCGATGGTTTTCAGCCCAATTGGACAACTGGTTATTTGGGTAACAAGCCAACTACAGATGCCTTTCTGGTAAAATATTCTACCCAAGGTTTAAGAATATGGGGAACCTATTATGGGGGAAATAAGGATGAAGATTTATGGGGGATGACAATTGATAAATCTACAAATTCCATTTTCATAGCAGGTTCATCGGCAAGCTTATCAAACATCGCCTACAATAATCCAATGCAGGCAAACAATGCAGGATATACCGATGCATTTCTTGCAAAGTTTAAAACCGATGGTGATATTGACTGGGGTACATTTTACGGCGGAAAAAGTGCGGAGCAATTTGAAGATGTTGCAGTAGATACAGAGCATAATATTTATGCTTGCGGCAGAATTGCAACCAATTCAATGCAGGTAACGCTTGGAACATACCAACAAACTTATTATGGAGGTTACAGTGATGCAATTCTCTATAAATTTTATCCCGGCTTCGATTGTTACGATGTGTATGAACCTAATGAATCAATTGCTATGGCAAAATCAATTAAGAGCTATTTGGTTGCTGAAGATTCCACCATCTATGGTTACAACGGAAGCATAAAAAGTGGAACCGATTATGATTGGTACAGCATTCTTGTTGATGCTACGTATCCTAACTTAAAAATCATCTTAAGTTCATTAACAAAAAACTACAACCTTAATTTATATGATGAACTTGGAATACTTCAATTTCAGGCAAGCAGTTCGGGAATTATTCCTGATACATTAAATGCAAACAATCTGCAATCAGGAACCTATTATCTCGAAGTTCCCCATCTTGAAACTGATTTCGATTCAATCCATTGTTATAGGATACAAATTTATAAAAGTGATTCCGCCTTCCCCGATGATACCCCTGATGCGATCGTTGAAGATCATAACACTCTTCAATTTTCTGTTTACCCTAATCCTTCGATCGATTATTTGAGTTTCAGCATTCCAACTACCACTAATGAAAATGCTGATGTAATTATTTATGATCTTATGGGAAGAAGCGTGTTTTCGAAAACATTTTTATTATCTGTGAAAAATCAAGCGGTAAATATTTCAATCAAAGAATTATCAAGCGGTCCTTATTCATTAGTTGTAATATCTGCGAATCAAATTAGATTGAGCAGGTTTGTAAAACAATAGTTCAGTTACTGAACTGATGGAAGTCATTTTTTTCTTATAGTTGTAAAAACAAACTTTATATTTGGTAGTTGCAATTCATCCTGTTTGATCTTCACGTAAAATTTCAAAGCGTAAAACGCTAAACCAAATTAAAACAAAACTCCTCTTCCCCATCGCAATTCTTTGCACAATTTTTTTAATTCAAATTTCAAACGGTTACGCTCAGCCAAATTGTATATGTGCCAATCCTCCTTCAAATCTTGATATTAAATGGGAGAAATATTTTGGCGGTGCATCTGATGCAACCCTTTATAAATTTTATGTTGGCAATGATTGCCGCGATCAATATGAACCTAACGAAAATTCGGCTGCTGCTTACTTGCTTAAAGCAGTTTCAAAATTTGATACTACAATTTATGGCTGGAATGGAAGTATTAAAAATTCTGCCGATCAGGATTGGTATAAAGTAAAAGTAAAAGGAAGCAGCAAGAATTATAAAATTATTCTACAAGACCTGCCTCAGAATTATGATTTGAATTTTTATGATGCTGCCGGTTCTCTTCTTTACCAATCAATTAACACCGGAACTACACCCGATAACATAATTGCAAACAGCCTTACCGGATCTGCAACATATTCAATTCAAATTGTTCATGATGCTTCAGTATTTGATTCACTTGGATGCTACCACCTCACAATCAATAACAGCACTACAGCTTTCAAACTTTCAAATCAATTAATTGTGAATCGTAAAGCTGAGTTGCTAAACATATTTCCAAACCCATCAGCAAAAGAAATTAGTTTTTCTGTTTATACAGAGAAAGAGCAAATTATAGGGGTGATTATTTATGATTTATTGGGAAGAGAAGTTTATAGCTTTTCTTTGCAACTTAGTGCAGGGGATCAAAAAATAACATTGCCATTAAATGATCTTGTATCGGGTCCATATCAACTTGTGGTGATTGCTGAGAATAATTTATGGAGAGAAAAATTTATTAAACAATAATTCAAATTAAGGGCAATAATTTTTTTTCATTATCCTAAACATTTTAATTACGCTTACGTCAAAGTATTTCTAAACATCAATTTAACTTAAAACAAAATCACAATGAAACGTTTACTACTTGTTTTGATGGTAACCATATGTTCCATCACCGCTTTCGCACAGTTTTCACTTAACAATGCAATACAGTCTGTTGGCTTTCGCGAAAATATTGGCGAAATAAAAGATGCGAAAGGCAAAACTAACATGGCTGTCAAATACATGTTTTCGGGAAAAGGTTTTAATCTTCAACTCAAAAAAAACAGTTTCAGTTACGAGCTAATTCAAATCGTAAACAAACCTGGATTTCCCGAAAGCGGCAAAAGCGCTGCTGATATTGAAGAAGATAATTTTTACAATCAGAATAATGAAATCTCAATTTCAAGAGTTGACATAACATTGGTAGGAGCCAATCCAAATCCTCAAATAATTTCAAGTGATGCCAATGGCGCCTACTTTAATTATTATATGAATCTTAGTGAAGAAGCACCTATAAAAAATGTTCAATGTTTCAATAGGGTTATGTATAAAGATATTTACCCGAATATTGATCTTATGTTCATCGCAGGTGAAGAAGATGCTCCCCTTGCTTACGAATTTATTGTGAATCCGGGTGGTGATCCGTCAAAAATAAAATTGAATTACGCAGGTGCGCAGGGAATGAATCATAAAGATGATGGTACCATTGATGTACTCACCAAACGTGGTTATGTAACTGAAGGAAAACCTTACTCTTATATTTTTGGAAGTGAAAAAGAAGTATTATCATCATATCACCTTGAGAATAATACGGTTTCATTTAACCTTGGAAAATATGACCTCTCCCAGGTTATCGTAATTGACCCCACTCTTGCATGGGCAACCTTTTACGGAGGAGGATTGGATGAAACCGTTTTTGAATCTGAGATTGATGTTGATGCCGATGGAAAAGTTATTTGCAGCGGATCTACGCAAAGTGAAACCGGAATTGCTACCACAGGAGCTTATGATACAACCTATTCAAAACTAACTGATATTTTTCTTATAAAGTTTACTGCAGCCGGTGGACTTTCATGGGGAACCTATTTTGGTGGAAAAGGAAAAGACGGAACTTTTGGTTGCACTTTCGATTACAACAATAACATCATCATTTCAGGCAGTACATCTACTGATAGTGGTATGGCAACTGTAGGAGCTTACAGAACAAAACTTGCAGATAAGAAAGGCGATGTTCTTCTCTCTAAATTTAAAGCGAATGGTGATATTATCTGGAGTACATACTTTGGTGGAGCTGATCGTGACCACATCAGAAGTGCTTTTGCTCTTCCTTCAAATAACATTATGGTTTGCGGCTGGAGTTCAAGCGATACAGGCATTGCTACTCCAGGTGCTTACGATGTAACTTATGGCGGAACAGGCGATGGATTCATAGGTAAATTCACCAAAGACGGTTTTCCTGTTTGGGTAAGCTACTGGAGTGGTGATGGCGACGATCGCATACATGTGATTTCACCCGACCCTGCAGACTTAAAATATGTTTACGCTTGTGGTACTTGCGAAAGTGAAACAGGTTTTATCATTAATAGTCCATGGCAAAAAGAAAGAGGAAGTTTGGTAGATGCCTTCGTAGGTAAATGGGATACGCTTGGCAACTATTACTGGGCTACTTACATTGGTGAAGAGCAAGATGATCGCTCTCGCGGTGTTGTTTTAGACAAAGCAGGAAATGTTTACGTAACCGGCTACACTCAAAGTGTAGATAGCATCGCATCTCCCGGATCGCACCAGAATTATTGGGGCGGCGGCTATTCTAATGCAGGAATTCCCAATGATGATGGTTACCTAATTAAGTTTGATCACGACGGACATTATATTTGGGGAACCTATTATGGCGGCGACAAAGAAGAATTTTTGCGGGGAATGGTGATTGACAGTGCAGACAATATTTATGTAGTAGGTGATGCACAAAGCACCTACAATATTGGAACCTCCAATGCATTTATGCCCGAGAAACAAAGCGGAACCAGCTCCGACGGAATGATTGCCAAATGGGATACCGATGGTAACCTGCAATGGGGAAGTTATTTAGGCGGTTCAAAAGTGGATGAAGGTGACGATGTTGCACTCTATCAGGATAAGTTTCTCTTTGTTTCAATCGAAACCAAGGGGGACATGCCGGTAACTGCCGATGCTTACCAAACAAAAAATGCCGGTGATGCTGATATTATGCTGTATAAATTTGAAACAGGTAACAATTGTTATGACCCATATGAGCCAGCTAATAATTCTTACAGCAAAAGCACTCCGTTATTTAAAGGATTCAATCCGAATACCGAAAATATTTGGGGATGGAATGGTGTAATCAAGAGCGCAACTGATGTTGATTACTTCAGGTTTAAAACCAATACAACTTCACCCAATTATATGATTATATTGGATAACATGAGTAAGGATTATAACCTTAGTGCAATTACTAATAAAGGAATTGGGATAGGGTCATCAATACATTCAGGAACTACACCTGATACAATAATACTTAATAACCTTGCTAAAGGAACTTATTATTTTCAGGTAACACATGATGCTGCTACTTTTGATTCGGTCATTTGCTATCGTGTTAGGTTGTATAAAGATGATACATTATTCGGAAAGCTTACACCTATTACTAATCAATACCAAGCAGAGGAGGATATTATTGCCTATCCAAATCCTGCGCACGATCATTTGAGTTTAAATTTTATTGCGAATGAAAATGAAGCAGGTGAAATAATTATCTATGATATGCTTGGTCGAGTTGTCTACCATACTAATGTTGATCTCACTGAGGGTTATCAGCAATTTAATGTGCCGGTATCTAATCTTATAAATGGAGCTTACAACTTGGTTATTTCAAGTCATTCAATTGAGCTTAGCAAGGCATTTGTAAAACAATAATCGCATTTTAATTTTAAAAGAAAAGGGGACTTCAAAATTGAAGTCCCCTTTCTTTTAAAGCCTGATAAAAACTATTTTACGTTCACTACAACTTTATCCTTTACCATTTCTTTCACCGCATCGGCAATTGCATCAGCATCAAAACCGCATTCAAAATATTGCTCTTTAGGTGAGCCGTGTTCTACAAACTTATCTGGTATGCCCAGCATCTTTATTGATGCGGAGTAATGATGCTCATTCATAAATTCAAGGACTGCACTTCCGAAGCCGCCTTGAATCACACCATCTTCAACTGTAATAATTTTTTTGAAATTTGAAAAGACGTGATGCAAAATTTCGGAATCAATTGGTTTTACAAAACGCATATCGTAATGTGCGGCAAAAATTTCATCATTCTTCAATTGCTTCATTGCTTCAACCACAAAATTTCCGGGATGGCCAATGGAAAGAATGCATACATCTTCTCCTTCGGCAATCAATCTTCCTTTCCCGATTTTAATTTCAGCAAAAGGCTTTTTCCAATCCACCATCACTCCTTCTCCGCGCGGATAGCGGATGCTGAAAGGGAAATTATTTTTCTCGAGCTGCGCAGTGAACATCAGGTTTCGTAACTCTTCTTCATTCATCGGGGCGCTAACAATAAGATTCGGCAAAATGCGCATGTAAGCCAGATCAAATTCGCCTTGATGTGTTGCACCATCTTCACCAACCAAACCGCCACGATCCAAACAAAAAACCACATGTAATTTTTGCAAAACCACATCATGTATCACTTGATCATAAGCGCGCTGCATAAATGAAGAATAAATATTGCAGAAAGGAATTAAACCCTGCGTTGCCAGCCCTGCTGCAAATGTTACAGCATGTTGCTCGGCAATTCCAACATCAAAAGCGCGGTCGGGCATTGCCTTCATCATCATGTTGAGTGAAGAACCACTTGGCATTGCCGGAGTAATGCCTACAATCTTCAAATTATTTTCAGCCAATTCAACAATCGTATTCCCAAATACATCCTGATATTTTGGTGGCGATGGTTTGTCATATACTTTCTTCATGATCTCACCGGTAGTCTTATTAAATAAACCCGGTGCATGCCATTTAGTTTGATCTTTCTCTGCCTTATCATATCCTTTTCCTTTGGTTGTAATAATATGCAACAACTTAGGGCCGGGAATATTTTTTAAATCTTCAAGCATGGGCACAAGGCGATCAATATTATTTCCATCAACCGGTCCGAAGTAGCGAATGTTTAACGCTTCAAATAAATTACTGCTCTTAGAAACTGCACCTTTTAAACTCGCTTCAATTTTCGAAAATTGATTTTGTAAAGATGTGCCTCCAACTTTTCCCAGAATCTTCCAAACCTCTTCACGCGTTTTATTCCAAGTGTGGCTCATTGTAATATCGGTAAGATATTCTTTCATTGCTCCCACGTTAGGATCAATGCTCATGCAATTATCATTAAGAATAATCAACAGGTTTGTGCCCGATACTCCGGCATTATTCAATCCTTCATAAGCAAGACCAGCAGTTAATGCGCCATCACCAATTACAGCAATTGTTTGCCTGTCCTTTTCTCCTTTTAGTTTTGCAGCCACTGCCATTCCCAAAGCAGCAGAGATAGAAGTGGAAGAATGGCCTACGCCGAAAGTATCATACTCACTTTCTGAACGAGTGGGGAAACCGCAAATGCCATTGTATTTTCTATTGGTTTGAAACCGCGATCTTCTTCCTGTTAAAATCTTATGCCCATAAGCTTGATGACCAACATCCCAAACCAATTGATCATAAGGCGTATTAAAAACATAATGAAGCGCTACACTTAATTCCACCACGCCAAGCGATGCACCAAAGTGCCCGCCATATACAGAAACGCTGTCAATAATGTATTGGCGCAATTCTTCGCACACCTGATAGAGTTTTTCCTTACCCAATTTTTTTAGGTCTGAAGGAAAATTTATTTCATTGAGAAGATCACCGGCCTGAATTTGCATCAGCTATAGAATATAAAATTGGTTACAAAATTAATCATTGAAAAATGAACTTTATTGTTTGGTGAAGTACGTATGCCAGATCAGATAATTTACCGGCTCACAGTTCGTTTCGTTTATGAACTTAAAAGAATTTTTCATTGTGGATATTTCATTTCCCAAAAAACATTTTAACAACAATCAACCTATACATTTGTTCGAATGACTACTGAAGCACCTGTTACCTATGAGATAAAACTCCCCCAATTTGAGGGACCTTTTGACCTGTTGCTTTTTTTTATTGAGCGCGATGAATTGGATGTGTATGATATTCCCATTGCAAAAATCACTAGTGAATTTCTAAACTATTTGCATCAGGCAAGTGTGATGAATATGGATTTGGCCAGCGAGTTTATTGTGGTGGCTGCAACACTCATGCGAATAAAGGCAAAATTGTTATTGCCAAGAAAAGAAATTGATGAAGCAGGAAATGAAATTGATCCGCGGCAGGAACTGGTGCAGCAACTTCTGGAATACAAACGCTACAAAGATGTTTTAGATGAATTGAAGTTGCTTGAAGATGAGCGCTCAAAAATGTTTGTGCGTGGCAATGTTGAATCGGAATTAGAAGCAGTTGCGAAAACATGGACAGGCGAAGCTGAATTGCATACACTCACCATGTTCAAATTGCTCAAAGCGTATGAAAGAGCAATGCAGAAAGCAGAAGAGCAAAAAAACAGACCCGTACATAAAATTGCAAATTATCCTTACACCATCGAAGGGCAAAAAGAATTTCTCACGCGATTGATCGAGAGTGAAAAAGATATTCCATTCACCAGAATTTTTGAAGCATGTGAAAACCGCATACATGCAGTGTTTACTTTTCTTGCCATGCTTGAAATGATTGCGCAACAATCAATTTCACTGCAAGTGGGAATGGGCGTAAATAATTTTTGGATTAACAGGGTGGCTGCGTAACCTCGGATTATCTGATTCTTATTCTTCCATTTTGATAAACCGAAAATTTATTTGTCAGTAATTCTCCTGATGATTTAAGAATTTCAAGCAAGAGTAATTTCATTTCTTCATACGAAAGTTCTTCAATTCTAAGAAGTAATATTCCCCTATGAATAAGTTGTCTGCGAAACACCAATTCTCCAAAATCTTTGTCATTGGTAATATTGATTGCATTTTTAATTACGGCGAGATCTAAAAGTTCTTCATCCTCCAGAAAAGGATTTGTTTTTTGAATGCTTAGAAATTCAAATGGTAAACTTGCTTCGAGGTATTCAGAAATTTCATAGCTGATGTTTGCATCAAGAATAAAATTCATTTACCTACTGCAATTATAGTTTCGCTTTCAAC
>JAJAYG010000305.1 GCA_026786335.1 Chitinophagales bacterium
AATTATGATAATAAAGGATTGTAAAGCTTGGGAAGAATTTATGGTTAAAAAACACAAGAAACGAAAATGGTTCGTCATGTGGTAATTACTAAATTATGTAATCGGCAATTAAATATGTCTTAAAATCGGCAATTACAAATGTAGTGAAATCGGCAACTACAAATGTATCAAAATCGGCAAATAAGGATGTATGATTCCACCCATAAACTTTCATTTTCCCGCCTCGGGAAAATGAAAGTTTATGGGTAATGCATTAAAGTCTTATATCGTTGGAAATTATAAGCCATCGATATGACAAAAAAAGACCTAAGCAACTGGATCATGTATCACGAAATTCACAAATTATCCCGGATGGGATTTAGCGCATCAAAGATTGGCCGCCATCTTGTTTTAGATAGCCGGACTGTTCGAAACCTGCTTGCTATGTCTGAACAGCAGTATGAGCAGCAACTCCTAAATACACTGGAAAGAGTTAAAATTTTATCCTCTTATGAAGATTTTGTTAAGGATAGATTAACTTCATATCCTGATACTACTACGGCTCAGATGCATGATTGGTTGAAAGAATCGCATTCTGACCTACCTAAAGCCAGTATCCGTTCTGTATACAACTTCGTCTTTTTTGTCCGGCAAAAATATAATATTCCACTGGTTCACATTACAAGAGAATATTTTCCGGTAGAAGAACTTCCTTATGGTGAGCAGGCGCAAGTAGACTTCGGTGATTATAATATGCGGTTATCCAATGGTGGTCGGAAGAAAGTGAAGTTTTTTGCGATGGTGCTTTCCCGTAGCCGGATGAAATACATCTATTTTATAAGCCAATCTTTTACTTCAGAGCTTGTATGCCAAGCACATGAAAAGGCCTTTGCTTTTTTCAAGGGAATCCCTCAAACCATTGTCTATGATCAGGATCGAACCATGTTGGTGGATGAGAACATGGGTGATTTGATTCTTACTTCCCATTTTAAACAATACACCAGATCAAGAAGTTTTACGCTTCATTTTTGCAGAAAGGCAGACCCCGAAAGCAAAGGCAAAGTCGAGAATGTAATCCAGTATGTAAAGAAAAACTTTCTTTATAACAGGCTTTACTCCGATATCGAAAACCTGAATACAGAAGCCATCGCATGGCTTGGCCGAACGGCCAACGCGCTTAACCACAACTACACAAAAAAATCACCAGAGAGTGAATTTATGATTGAAGTGAATTTCCTTAGACCACATATTCCATTAATGATTGAAAAGAAAGAATATAAAATGTATCACGTTAGAAAAACCAATACCATCGCTTACAAGAGCAATTTTTACTCACTCCCCATGGGCACTTATCAGGGGCCGGGTACACAGGTTAAAGTCAAGGAAGCAAATGCTTCGATAGAAATCAGCAGTTTAAAGGACGAACTTATTTGCATCCATCAGCGCTGCGAGCTAACCGGTCAAACCATTGTCAATAATAATCACAAAAGAGATACTTCCAAAAGTATTGATGAAATGATGGCTCAAATTGTCACCCGGTTTACCAACAAGAATCTGACGATGGAGTATCTGCAACGCATTAAAAAAGTATATCCGCGATACATCAGGGACCATCTGCAAGCGATCATCAAGGCATTGGTAAAAACCGATGCTGATATATCCTTTGTCAATGCATCACTTGAGTTCTGCCTGGAAAACCAACTGATCAATGGGTATGAATTTGAACAAACATTGACAGTTTTGATCAACCAGTCAGATCCTTTGAAAACCCAAAAGCCGCTTGTTCTTTTAGATAAAAGGAATCTTGAAAAGGCTAACCAGACTCCTCAAAAAAGAAATATTGAAGATTACGAAAATATCATTAACCCCATAAATTAATCATCATGACCAAATCAGAAACCATCAAAACCCAATTAAAAAACCTACATTTAAGCGCTCTATCGGCCAATCTTGATGAAGTGGTAACTGTTGCTGAAACGCAGAAGCTAAGTTATTTAGAACTCATTAGAATGCTATTAGAGAAGGAAATTAATCACCGCAAGCTAACAGACATGCAGAAAAGAACAAAACAAGCAAGATTACCATTAGAATTTAATCTTGATCATTATGATTTTAGTGTTCCTAATGGTTTAGAAAAACAGCAACTGAACCAATTAAGAGAGCTAAGCTGGCTGGAACAAAATTTCAATATTATTCTTATGGGCCCATCAGGCACCGGCAAAACTTACATTGCCGCAGGACTGTGCTTTGATGCAATAGATAAGGGTTACAGAGCTTATTTTAAAACAATGGAGGAACTTGTCAAAATATTAAAAATGAAAGACCATACCCGAAAAGCTGCTGTCGAATATCAACGAATAATGAAATCACACCTGCTTGTTATTGATGATATTATGATGTTCCCGGTCACTCCACAGGATGCTCTGGCGTTCTTTAATCTGATTAACGAACTTCATGAACGCGTGTCCCTGATAATTACTACAAATAAATCTCCGAAAGAGTGGTCACAAGTGCTTAAAGATGAAGTTTTAACAACAGCCCTTTTGGATCGGATTTTATACCATTGCGAAATAGTAAAACTCCAGGGGAAAAGCTATCGAATGGAGAACAGAAAAACAATTTTTAAAAAGAAAATAATTTAAATTAATATTGTGCAGAATCATACATCGCTGTTTGCCGATTTTGATACATCCTTAATTGCCGAAAATGGAACATATTTGGTTGCCGGTAACAGGTATCGGTTTTCGCAGTCAACTTACTGTTTCCTTATCCTTTAACGCCCCAACCGTCTTTGGTTGGTACAACGTATTGATTTTTCTCTTTTGACATTGTTTCCCTATTTAAAATTATCCGTTATTCTTTTCTTGTCTTCATTTTCTTTATCGTTCTTG
>JAJAYG010000306.1 GCA_026786335.1 Chitinophagales bacterium
CATTTCTGTTGATCGCTAATTCTTCAGCCGAGCAACCTGCAGCATCAGCCAATTTTTGTCGCAGCGGCTCACGACCCTGATCGAGTATTCGCCACATATAATAACTCGGTGCTTCGTTGCTCATCTGAATATACTTGTATTGCATCTCCTGCACATGAACCGTTTGCGGACTCACACCACCATTGTTTAAATTAATAATTGCCGGTGAAACAGAATACGCTTCGCGAATCATTGCCCAAAAATCTTCGTCACTTGAAAACTGATCGGGGGAAAGATGATGGCGTTTTGCTACAGCATCATTGATTGCAGCAATAGAAATTTTGGAATTGAATTGTGGTAATGCAAATGCTGCTGCTGCCGCTGCCGAGTTGCGAATAAAGTTTCTGCGTGAAGCCATAGCAATTTTTTTTTTATGAAGTGAATGTAGAGAAAAATAAATATCGCTCCCAAAGCATTTGTTTTCTTTGTCAAAAATTTTTTATGAAGCGCATTTCTTATTCACCTTTAATAAAACACTGGAACCTCGATCAGTCAGTTACTTTTCTTAATCACGGTAGTTTTGGTGCCTGCCCCATTCCCATTTTGGAAAAACAAAATGAATACAGAATGCGATTAGAGCAAGAGCCAGTAAAATTTATGGTGCGCGAGTTGGAAAATTTAATTTGGGAATCTAAAACTGCTCTCGGTAATTTCATCCATGCAAAACCCGAAGATTTTATTTTTATCTCGAATGCTACTACGGGAGTAAATACTGTTTTGAGTTCATTGCGGTTTGAAGAAGGTGATGAGTTGCTCACCACCAATCATTGCTACGGTGCATGTTTAAATGCAGCAAAATGGTTTTGTGAAAAAGCAAAAGCAAATGTGGTGGTTGCAAATGTTCCTTTCCCAATTACATCTGCAGCAGAAGTAACCGAAGCAATTTTAAAATGTGTAACTCCAAAAACAAAACTGGTGATGATTGATCACATCACTTCACCCACCGGAATTATTTTTCCTGTAAAAGAAATTGTTACAGCATTAAGTGAACGCGGTATTGATTGTTTGGTTGATGGTGCTCATGCACCCGGTATGCTTGATTTGAACCTCGAAGAAATTGGTGCTGCTTATTACACCGGCAATTGCCATAAATGGATTTGCTCACCTAAGGGATCGGCGCTATTGCATGTGAGAAAAGACAAACAACATTTGATTCATCCCATTTCTGTAAGTCATAATTATGATGTGCCTGAATCAAATCAAAAACAATGGTCGTCAAATTTCTTTTGGCCTGGCACCAATGATTATTCTTCTTATCTCTGCGTAAAAGATGCGATTGCATTTATGGGAAATTTATTTGAAGGTGGCTGGAAAGATTTGCGCGCTCACAATCATGATCTTGCTTTGAATGGAAGAAAAATGTTAGCCGAAAAAATGAATACACCGTTGCCTGCACCCGATGAAATGATTGGTTCACTGGCAAATATTTTCCTTTCACCAACTAAGCTTCCGGCGTATGGATTTAATTACATTGATTTGTTGCAAAATAAATTGTGGGATCAATTTAAAATCGAAGTACCTGTAATTATCTGGAGCCGAAATGAGCCGCGACTTTGGTTTCGTATTTCGGGGCAGTGTTACAATACGATGGAGCAGTATGAATATTTGGGTGAGGCACTGAGTGAATTAATTAAGTGAGTTTTATTTTCAAAGTTGCTTGTTAAAATAGATCGCGCTCGCTTGCGCAGTAGAAGTAATCACCAGATCATTGATGCAAACATGCGGCGGCAATGTTGCACAGTAGTAAACAGTATTTGCAATGTCTTCTGCAGCAAGTGGCTGATATCCTTTGTAAGCTTGCTTTGCTTTTTCTTCATCACCCTTAAATCTTACGAGTGAAAATTCCGTTTCTGCTGCGCCCGGATGTATCGCGGTAACCTTGATGTTGTGTTTCAACATATCAATACGCATGGATTGTGAGAGTGCATCAACAGCAAATTTTGTTGCACAATAAACATTGCCTCTTTCATAAACAACTTTGCCTGCGGTGGAACCAATATTAAAAATGTGACCTTGCTTCCTTTCAACCATCATTGGTGAAACGGCTCTGGTTACGTACAACAATCCTTTTAAATTGGTGTCAATCATAACATCCCAATCATCAGTATTTCCTTCCTGAATAAAATCAAAACCCGATGCAAGGCCTGCATTGTTCACGAGGATATCAACCTGTTTCCATTTTTCGGGGAGTGAATTAATTGCTGCTTCAACTACAACTTTATTTCTAACATCAAACTCAAGTGTAAAAACTTCTGCATTGAAATTTTTTTTCAGTTCATCAGAAACAGCTTTCAGCCTTTCGACTCTTCTGCCGGTGATAATTATGCGGTAATTTTCTTTTGCAAATTTTTCGGCAGTGGCTTTTCCGAATCCCGAGGTGGCTCCTGTAATAAAAATGGTTTTGTACATAGCGTTTGTAACTCCGCCGGAGTTTTTTTTTACACCGGTGGAGTTTTTAGGTGATAAATGTTTGTTAAAATTCTAATTCCAAAAAGTACTTCATTTCAATCGCTCTGTTCTGCTGCACTTCAAAATTTTTAATCCCATTAAACAACTCCATCACTTTCTGTATTTCAACTTTGTTTGCCTTGGTGGAAAGTAAAGAATTAAATGAAGAATAAATCCAATCTCCCGGGTGTTTACAAAATCCATGATGCACAGGGTTGAGGTGAATGTAGTGAATAGGGTTAATGAGATACTGCATATTATCAATCTTCTTTCTGTTTAATGTTTCGGAAAAGAGCCGACCTTTTCTGTAATGCCATTTATTAAAAGCTTGTGTGTATCCATTTAGAAAATCACTAAACAGGCGGCTGAGAGATTGTGAATAC
>JAJAYG010000307.1 GCA_026786335.1 Chitinophagales bacterium
CTTCCAGATCGCTGCGGCGAACCAGCTCATCGCGATCCAATTCCAATACACTCTTTGCTGTATCGCAGCCAATTGATTTTAACTGATCAATAATCCATCCTTCAATCTCGTCTGAAAATTCTTCGAGGTCAACGTCATATTCTTCATCTGCTTCAACATCACGAAAAACATCAATGGTGTAACCTGTGATCTTGCTTGCAAGTTTAATATTGATGCCGCCTTTGCCAATTGCAAGTGAAACCTGATCGGGCTTTAAGTAAACATATGCTCTCTTGTTTGGCTCATCTATTTCCATCGAAGTAATTTTTGATGGCGTTAAAGCACGGGTAAGGAAGAGTTGATTGTTATTGGTGAAGTTGAGAATATCGATGTTCTCGTTTTTTAATTCGCGAACAATACCGTGAATTCTTGAACCCTTCATTCCAACACAAGCTCCAACCGGATCAATTCTATCATCATAAGATTCTACTGCAACCTTGGCTCTTTCACCAGGCTCACGGGCGATTCGCTTGATGGTGATTAAGCCATCAAAAATTTCGGGAACTTCCTGTTCCATTAATTTAGCAAGGAAAGAATTATCGCTGCGTGAAAGAATGATTGAAGGGTTGTTGTTTTTCATATCAACCGTTTTCACAACTGCTCTTACCGTATCGCCTTTCTTAAAAAAGTCGGAAGGTATTTGTTCATTTTTTGGAAGCGTAAGTTCATTGCCTTCATCATCAAGCAACAAGGTTTCTTTTTTCCAAACCTGATAAACTTCGCCGGTAATAATATCACCAACTCTATCCTGATATTTTTTAAAGAGCTCTTCCTTTTCCAGTTCCGAAACACGCGATGCAAGTGTTTGCTTCGCTGTAAGAATTGAACGACGGCCGAACTCTTTCAGGATATTGAATTCTTCAATGGCCTCTTCACCAACCGAATAATCGGGTTCAATCAACTGCGCTTCGGAAAGCGGAATCTGTTGATTGGGATCTTCAACCGCTCCGTCATCAACGATGGTGCGGCGGCGCCATATTTCAAGATCACCTTTTTAGGTGTTTACAATAATGTCGAAGTTTTCATCGGTCAAATACTTCTTGCGAAGCAACGTGCGAAAAACATCTTCGAGTACTTTCATCATCGTTGGCCGATCGATGCTTTTTAAATCTTTGAATTCACTAAATGATTCTACTAATGCCTGGCTGTTCATGAGCGTAAAGTTTTAGGGTTGAACACAAGGGTGGTTGATTTTATGTTAGAAAATAAAAATTCTGATTGTATTAATTCTTTATCCTTTTTTGATTTAACAATTTCTTCTTCAATTAAAATTCCATCATCATTCACACGCTTCAAAACGCCGCTTTTTTTAATTCCGTTTTTAAGTAAAACATCAACCCGGCTTCCAATTCTCTTCTGATACTGTTTTAAAATTTTAAAGGGCTCATACATTCCAGGTGATGAAACTTCCAATGAATATTGTTCTGAAAACGGAAACTCAGCATCTAATTGTTTTTCAAGACTACGACTGATCTTTACGCAATCATCAATTGTAATTCTCGGATCTTTATCAGCGAACACCTCCACTTTGGTTGGTAAAATTTTTAAATCAACCAGGTAAGCATCTAAGCCCTTAAGTGTTTCATCCAGTATTTCACGAATCCGCTTTTCCAACTGTTCCATTCTTAAAAATAAATGAGGGGACTTTCTGTCCCCTCTAATCTCTTGCGTTGCAAAGATAGGGAGGGAATATGAAATTAAGAAATTGGGAAAAACATTTTACGGAATAAATAACTTTTCTGAATAAAAGAGTTCTTGAATTGAACGGTTTGTAAAATACCAGATTTCAGGGATATGGCAGAGCTGCCAGCAAGATTTTTTATATCGTTCAAAACAAATTTTAAAACTCGCAAAAATCTTTAATCATCAGATATCGAAATGAAACCAACAACAATCAGCTAATAGAATTATTAATGAAAGAGAATTGAAGCGGTAGGTGCGTGGCTACTTACTGGCGGATTCTTTTATTATATTTTTTGGGTGATCATAAACATATTTTAATTATTGAAGGAGAATAACAATTGGTTTGCTTACAGTTTGTAAAAATTTATCTTTAGTCTTTCAAAGAAATACTTATAAAAATTAAGTACACCATTTTATTCATTAGCAATCATTCTCTTCTCATTTCTTTTCTCCATTGATTCATTCGTGCAAACGGTTGAGAAGTTTTGAAGGAATTTCAATTTTATCCAAACCCAAAGTCAGCGATGTTTTTACTTTGAAGATGGATACGAAAGCGGCACCTACACCCAACCACTCGATTTCAGCAATCTCCCTGGTCATTTATTAAAAGTAATTCATGATGGCATAAGTGAAAATATTTTTGAAGCGATGGTTTGTATTCAACCATTTTTGAAAACACATCTTTGATCAGTTTTTCATTCATCGAGTATTTCTTGGTTGAATTTGCCGAATGCAATTTAAAAAATATTCAATATCGAAGTGGGGTTCCGATCAATCGGAAATAGTTTGAAGTTTTGCTATTGCTGCCTACATTGTTGATTGGCTATGTAAACACTATCCGCATTGGTGTAGTTTTCAAAGAAGCTAAGATAATAAAGGAGTAAGTCGCTCGGAGTATTATTGCTTCATAAATTTTCTTGTACTTAAACTGTTTTTTGTTATAAGGGTGATTATGTAAACACCTGATTCAAACTCCTGAACTGGTATTGAGATGTAATCAGCATTAAATTTTGGCACAACCTCTTTAATAATTTTTCCGCTTAGATCACGGATCAAAATTTCTGATTTTTCATTAACTGAAAATGGATTAATAATGATAAGTTGATTTGAAACCGGATTTGGATAAACGTAAAAGTCAATAGAATTCTCATTCTCATTTGTTGAAACCCCGATATCATTTAACAACCGTGCAACAAAGTAGTCGGTGTTGTTTTCAGTTGCAACCAAAATTTTTCCATCGGGTTGTAATCGAACTAAAAAAATGTTGCCGCCACCGAAATCAACACCTGAAAAAGTTGAGACACCATTACCATTTAAACCAAAAGGTGAATCAGTAGAACCATCATTTAAATATCGGGCAACTGCAACATTTTGATTAAACATTCCATTACAAGCAAGGATTTTATTGTCGGATTGTAGTCCACAACCAATCATACCATAGTTAAGAAAAGATAAATCAAGATATCCACTATCTGCGAAAGTGGTATCAATAGATCCGTTTTCATTAAGTCGCAGCAGAGCTGTCCAGACAAAATCTCCGTAAGACAAGAGACCAAGCATCTTATTGTCGCTTTGCAAGAGCCACTGAATAGTTTGTCCAAAATCAACAGGTATAATTTGGCTTCCATCAACATCAAAACTTGTATCAAAAGAACCATCAGACAGCATTCGAGAAACAGCTATGTATTTTTGATAATTTAAGTAGTATCCAGAAATGCCGTTAATCTTTCCGTCATCACGTATGGTAATTAATGAACCACCTTGCCCTTCTTCCAAATTAATTTCCTTAATTCCATTGGTTGCAAATGTGGAGTCAGTGCTTCCATCCTTATTAAGCCGCATCAAAAAAACATAGCTTTCACTTCCAAACGGAAAACCAAGATCATGAACTTGTTGTATTGAAAACAATAATTTTCCATCTGCCTGCAATTTTAGATCAGTGCAGTGAAATGCATCTTCACCTTGATCTGCAAAATGAAGCGGTAGAATTCCACCTACACCGAAGGAAGTATCAGGATTTCCATCTGCATTTAACTTGTGAAGAAGAATTTCAAAAGGAACTTCGAAATCAATAAGGTCTTCAACACCTAAAATATTTCTAACGCAGTTTTGCGCAACGTAAATATTGTTTTCATTTGAAGCGATTATACCCCCGTAAGTGTCCACACTTTGATTAGGAACATTATACCCATTAACTCCATAAGTGGTATCAAGTGTTCCATTAGAATCAATACGGAAATATAATAATCCATACGTGCCATAACCATCACCAACGCAAATTATTTTTTCATTAGTCAATACTGTAAGGTCAATAAAATTATCAATGGAATAAATACTATCAATGGTTACAAGAGTTGCTGAGCCATTGTTTGCAAAAGTTGTGTCAAGTAAACCATTGCTGAGAATTCGGGAAACACCAACGAAGCTGCTTCCATTTTCAAATGCAGTTCCGCAGTAAGTAATTTTTCCGTCTGCTGTTTTCACTCCATTCATTTGTATTGATTTGCCCCAATCAAAAGTTTTACCTGCAATACCATTCACACCAAAATTATTGTCAAGAGTACCATCAGTTAATAGATGAAATAAAACAGGTTGATAAATTAAGCCGTTGAAAATTTCACCGCCAACAATTGCTGTTGAATCGGAGTTAGAGAAAACAAACCATGCAAAATTGTTTTCGCTACCGATGTACAGTGTGGCAACCCCATTATTGCCAAAAGAATTATCAAGTGAACCATCAGTAAATAATTTCCAACAAAGCATACTGCTTTCAGTTTCAGTTTCTCGATGCCCTACAATTAAAATTTTCCCATCAGGCATAGTTGTTACATCTTGCCCTGCCATAATATCTCCATTGAAAAACTCTGCATAACCATCTCCATCAAAGGAGTTATCAAGTTCACCATCAATATTGAATCTTGCAATAAACATTTTACCGTCTGTTGTTCCTGTTGCAAGCAATTTACCATCGGGCTGTTGAGCTAAAGAAAAAATATAACTATTTGGGAGAGCTACAATGGAATTGCTGCCAATGGTGTTGAAAGAAGTATCTGTAGTGCCGTCAACATTAATTCTTTCAAC
>JAJAYG010000308.1 GCA_026786335.1 Chitinophagales bacterium
GTTCGAATGTGCCTGATATACATCGGGGTGAATTTTACTTTGACAACGGCGAGGCATATTATTCAAATGAAATTTATGTTCCCAACCAATTTGATTGGGGAGCTGCAGTAGGTTATAAGAAAACAAATTTTCTTATTGAAGCCGATTACACTGCTAACTATACCCTTGGAGGAACAGACATTCGCACATGGGATGCAGGATTCCCAACCAATAAAGTTAATTACACAACAGTTTATGGAAGGGTTGATTACTATATGAGCAATCCAAAGGGCTTAAACTTTTCTTTGAATGCCGGCTATACGCTCTCGGGCAGAAATACTGGCAAACCCTATTTCTTCAATATCTCAGTCAACTATTTGTTTGGTCTCTGGAAAAAAGTAGCACCTGTTGAATAATTATTCTTAAACACACATAAAAAAAAATCAAAATGAAAAATAAAATACTCTTAATAACTATAGTTACTTCACTCGCAATCGTTGCAGGATGTAAAAAAGAAATTTTACCGGGAATGGAATTCACTTCCTACACTTACTCATCAATTGATGAAGATGGAGGAAACTGGAAAACAATTTATTTAACATCACCAACCCAAGTTGTTGTTAATGCACCAAGTGATCCCACTTCACCTGAATATCTTGCCGAGTTAAGCGCACTTAAATCAACAAGTGCAACTCTTACAGAAGAGCAAAAAGAAAAGTTAGATTATTGGTCAACCAATGGGGTAATTCGCTGGAACGAAATTACACGTGAGCTGATGGCAAAATATTTTTTGATGCCAGCTCCAAATGCCGACGGAACTTATCCATGGCCAAATTCTGCCGCCCCAAGTGCATATCCGTATTATCCTTTTTCATCACCGCCTTATGCAAGCCGTGCTTATGCATATTTGAGCGCAGGATCTTTTGATGCCCTTATTTCATGCTGGAACTACAAATATCAATTCAACAGAAATGCGCCATCAACTTATGATGCCTCAATCACAACCAATCTTCCTGTTTCAACTCTTCCATCTTATCCATCGGAAGATGCTGTGATCGCAGGTTTTTCAAGAACATTGTTAACTTTTCTTTTCCCTCTCGAAGCAAGTTATCTCACACAATTGGCAAAAGATCAGGAAGACAGCCGGCTCTACGCAGGCACAAATGTTACAAGCGATATAGTAGCAGGCGATTCATTAGGAAAGAAGGTTGCAAATCTTTTTATCACCCGTGCTAAAGGTGATGGCATGAAAAATACCTTAGGCACACAGGCAGTGTGGGATTCAATTTCCAATGTATGGAGTAATGTCGGCTACACTGTGTGGTCAAGTACTGAAGTTCCTGCAAGGCAAATGCTTGCACCTAAATTCGGACTTGTAAAACCATGGACGATGACTACTACTGATGTAACAACAACTCACAGGCTACCTCCACCACCTGCAGTTGGTTCACCGGAATTTCAATCCGCTTTGGATGAAGTTCTTGACTATAGTAAAAATGCAACTAACGAGGAAAAACAAATTGCATTCAAGTGGGACGATGGTCCAAGCACTTACACCCCGCCCGGACATTGGAATG
The DNA here is from genome assembly GCA_026786335.1 of Chitinophagales bacterium. Taxonomy (GTDB): domain Bacteria; phylum Bacteroidota; class Bacteroidia; order Chitinophagales; family UBA10324; genus JAJAYG01. Next base: position 1,557 of record JAJAYG010000308.1, read on the forward strand.
CAATTGCATGCCCTTACATTCATGATGCGTCATTAAATCCATTACGCTCTGCACGTGTATTGGCTTACACAAATATGGCTATGGAAGATGCCGGCATTTGTGTTTGGGATAATAAATTTTATTACTTCTGTTGCCGACCATCCAATGCAAATCCAGAAATAAAAACATTGATGGGCGTTCCTGGTTTCCCTGCATATCCTTCGGGCCATAGCGGATTTTCTGCTGCCGGTGCAACAGTTCTTGGTCACTTTTTTCCATCAGACGCAGCTTACTTTATGGATCAGGCAAATGAAGCTGCTTTGTCGAGATTGTATGGGTGCATCCATTTCCGTTTCGATTGTGATCAGGGAATTAATCTTGGAATAGGCGTGGGACAAGTTGCTGTTGACCTTGCTGTACTCGACGGAGGAGAATAATTGATCATCACTATATTATAAAAGTCAAATGCATTTGCAAAACCCGCAACTTATTTGCGGGTTTTGTTTTTTTATTTTAATCACCTTACTTTTTCTGCCTTCTGCTATTGTCTAAATCAAAAACAGCAAAGGTGTTATATTTTCGCAGCCGCTATCTTCAACAGAATAGATAATTAAAAATGAAACGTTTGCTTCTCTGCCTTTTCCTCTTCTATTGCTCTGGTCTTATTGCTCAGGCTCCCATCTTTACTGTATTTCTTATTGGCGATACTGGGGAACTCAGCGATTCAAACGCAACATTTAATATTCTTCAGGAGCAAATGATTTATAAACCAAACAGCACTGTTATTTTTCTTGGCGATAATATTTATCCAAACGGACTGATTGAAAGAAAGCGAGATCATAATTCTCATGAGATCATTTTAAAACAACTAAGAATGTTCAATAATTATAAAGGCAATGTATTCTACATTCCGGGAAATCATGATTGGGCAAACTCCAAAAAGTATTCAGAGGGAAAAAAAAGACTGGGTAATGAAGAAAGATTTATTGAAAAATATTTTAAGGACAGTACTACTGTTGCTAACCGTGATATACAAACATTTCTTCCATCAGATGGTCAACCTGGTCCTTCGCAATACCGACTCTATGATGGAAAATTGAAAGTGATTTTCATTGACACTCAATGGTTCATGTACCTTGGTTATAAAACACCTACTCCTGCTCTTGAAGATTCAACAAGAAGATTTTTTGCAAGACTTGATCAGTTGCTTGCAGATGCAAAACAAAATAATCAGCAAGTATTGGTTGTGGGACATCATCCTATTTATACTAACGGATCACATTCTAAATTGCGTAAATCTCCCGGGTTTATTAAACGATGGAAATTCCAGGATCTTACAGGTAAAATTTATTCAGGGCTGGCGCATAATATGGACTCAGTATTTAAAAAATATCCGGGACTCATTTATGCAGCAGGTCATGATCACCTTCTTGAATATTTCAGAAATAATGGCAATGATTATATCGTAAGCGGATCTGGCAGCAAAACAACTTCCTTCTCTAAAAAACATCCTTTCAATCCCGATGATCCATACAATGTGGTTGCGCAATACATTGAACAGGGCTTCTATACTGTTGATTATTTTAAAGATGGCAGTATAAGAATTGCATTGATTCTGGCCTCGGGGCAATCGGTGCCGATGTTGAATTGAATGATATCTTAAAAATTATTTCTTTTTACAACAGGAACTCAAATTAGCTATGATGCAGTCAAAGAATATTAATGCAACCTGACAATGACCGGCGAGAATATTTTATTCTAAAACCTCATCCTGAAAATTAAGTCGCTTTAATTATTAAATTTGAATCTTCTCATATTTTTAACTCATGATAAGATTCGTACTTCTATTATTTTTCATAGCAATTACATGCCTTAATTCCTCAGCACAGATTGTACTCAATGAAGGTTCAAACAAGAACTACACACAGGTAGCATCTCCTACAGGTAAATTCAATGACTGGCTCGAACTATACAACTTGGGTAATCAGTCCATTAATCTTCTTGGATATTATCTGAGTGATGATGTTAAAGATTTACAAAAATGGAATTTCCCCGAAACCGCTATTGCACCGGGAAATTTTGCATTGGTATTTGCGTCGGGAGATGGAGTAAAAAATCCAATTCACCATTGGGAAACTGCAATATATGATTCAAGTTTATGGAGTTACTATGTACCTGCGGATGCACTCAACGAGGCATGGTATCTTCCGGGATATGATGCATCATCGTGGTTGAAAGGAAAGGGCGGAATTGGTTTCGGAGATAATGATGACAGTACTGTAATAACCACCGGAAGTATTTCAGTTTATATGATTCACAATTTTATTATCCCTGATTTATCAAAAATTGTTTCTGCTGTTTTGCATGTTGATTATGATGATGGTTTTGTTGCTTACCTCAATGGAATTGAAATTGCAAGAAAAAATTTATCTGGTACGCCGCCTGTTTGGGATGAGCAGGCAATGAATCATGAAGCAAAAATGTACAGTGGTGGAAAGCCTGAAACTTTTAATATCGATTCTGCAATATTTGTTAGCGCAATTAAAAATGATTCTAATGTACTTGCCATAGAAATACACAATGCATCCACAGGATCAAATGATTTAACTGCAAGACCATTTTTAAGTTTTGGAATTGCAGACACTTCTTCATTTTTCGGATCAGCTCCATCATTCGTAATTGAAAATACCAATACAACTCTCGAAACTAATTTTAAGATCGATGCTGCGGGTGAAACCATTTACCTCACTGATCCTGCTTTAAACATCATCGATAGTTTATATGTGGGAAATCTTGCGCTCGATTATTCAACAGGTAAATTTCCCGATGGTATAAATCCCAATGGGTTTTTTCAAATTGCAACACCCGGATCTTCAAACAACAGTTCTTCATTCTATACCGGATATGAACCCGCTCCTGTTGTTTCGCCCGATGCCGGTTTCTTTACCGGAACCCAAACTATTTTAATAACCACAACATCACCCACAGCGGAAATAAGATATACGATTAATGGCACTGATCCAAACAGCACATCGGCGCTTTACACTTCTTCATTTCAACTTGATTCATCACACGTAGTAAAAGCAAAATGTTTCAGCACTGCAGGTTTACTTCCTTCCACCAGCACCACTCACACACTTTTCATCAATGAAACATTTTCTCTGCCGGTAATTTCTATTACTACCGACTCATTAAATTTATGGGGGGTAAACGGTATTTGTGATAACTGGTGGGAAGATTGGAAGAAGCCCTGTTATATTGAATACTTCGATACATCTGGCATTAATAACTTCAGGCAGCGATCATCATTAAAAATTGATGGCGGAGCTGGCGGCAGCCGTTCACAACCGCAACATAGTTTCCGGCTCGATGCAGACAATAATGCTTTAGGCGATGGACCGTTTCAATATCCACTTATTCCCGATAGAGAAAAACGGAAAGAGTACGAATCAATCTATCTTCGAAATGGAAGCAATATGTACTTGGGACTGTTTTATAAAGATGCTTTACAATGTAAAATATTCAGAGACACGTATACGAACTATCAGGAATATACCCCCACTGTTGTTTTTATTAACGGAGAATATTGGGGGGTTTACGAATTGCGCGAAAAACAGGATGCCGGCTACTTCAAACAAAACTTCGATACCAATTCCGATTCTCTTGATCTGCTTTCTCTCAGCTATTGGTATGGTTCAGTGCTAAGAACATTGAGTGGTTCGGATGAAGATTTTTATGTTATGCATGATAAAATCGTAAATGGCGATCCACTTGATTCAAATTATTTTGCCATGGCAGACAGTATGCTCGATCTGGCCAGCTATGCAGATTATATTATTGCACAAACATGGCATGGAAACTATGACTGGCCCGGCAACAACATTAAGATATGGCGCAGCAGAAGCAGCAGTAACAAATGGAGATTCGGTCTTATCGATCTTGAAAACGGAATGCAACCGTGGGGATGGAGTGATGCTTCTTCAAATCTGATTGCATATCTGCTCAACTATGATCCAAACAATCTATACGTATCTCCATGGCAGACTCTGGTTAAAAACAAAGAGTTTCACGATTACTTTATCAATCGCTATGCAGACCTTATGAATACTAAATTACTTGGCGACAGCATTGAACCAATAGCAGATAAAGTTTACAATGAAGTTTATGATGCAATGCCACGGAACTATGAGAGATGGGGTGATACGATTAACAATACGGTTCAAGATTATATGGATCAATTGTATAGTCTGCAATCTCAATTTGTTACCGGAATGAAACAGCGATTAAATAATACAAGAAAACACCTTAAAGGAGTGAATGGATTTAATCTCGTAGATACAGTAGGCTATGCGCTTGACATAAATCCTCCCGGTGCAGGAAGAATTAAAATCAGCACGATCAAACCGGCAAACTATCCATGGTCCGGAGTTTATTTTGAAGGCGTTCCGGTTACCTTAACCGTAATTCCTAATCCCGGATATCTCTTTAATTATTGGTCAGGAAATTCTTTCATTACAGATACCACATTGCAAACCATTACTGTTGATCCAACAAGTGCGGGAAAGTATGTTGCTAATTTTATTGCTACGGGTCCTGTAAAACTTATCGTGAATGAATTCAACTTTGACTCAGAGCCATCAATTAGTTCGGGAGACTGGATTGAAATTTACAATAACGGATCCGATGCAGTTGAACTCACCGATTGGTATTTCAAAGATGATAATGATGAACACAAATTTGAATTTCCTGCAGGAAAAAAATTGTTGGCAGGTGAAATACTGGTAGTGGTTTCTGATTCATTAAAATTTAAAGAACAAAATCCCGCAACCACCAACTGGATTGGTGAGATGGGATTTGGACTTAACGGAAGCGGTGACATGATTAGATTATTTTCTACATTGGGAGATGAAGTAGAAAAGATTGCATTCACCGACTCACTTCCCTGGCCGCAGGGTTGCGCAGGTGAGGGCAGAACAGCAGAAAGATTAAACCCCGATTCAAGTGCCGGCAAACCACTCAACTGGTTCGATGGTTGCGTTGGTGGTTCGCCCGGAGAATTATATGCACCGTGTAATTATGGAATTGTAAAAAGTGAAATAAAATAAAACAGCGGAAAATCATATCCCACGAATGACTGGATTGAATTGCGGAACATCAGTGCAGCTGCTATTGATTTAAGCGGATGGATTTTTAAAGATGATAATGATTCCAACACTTTTGTAATTCCTGCTTCAACAATAATTAATTCCAATTCGAATCTCGTGCTTACAAGATACCTCTATGATTTTTCGTATGTGAATCCCAATATTGCTAATGTTATCGGAGACTTTAATTTCAACTTAAGCGGAAGCGGAGAGTGGCTTCGCATTTACGATGCCTCTTCAATACTAAAAATATCTGTTCACTACGCAGATACAATTCCGTTTCCTGTTGAAGCAGATGGTGAGGGTTACACTCTTGAGCTAAAAGATTCTTCGGGAAAAATGAACGACGGCAAAAATTGGTTTGCGGGTTGCAAAGGAGGATCGCCGGGAAAATATTATACCGACCTGTGTGGTTTCCCCACTTATGCAAATGGAGATGATATAAAATCATTCTTCACTCTTTCGCCCACCATTACAGATTACCGAACAACATTACAATACTTCACTAATCGCAGCGACTTGCGTATTTTGTTTTATGATATTACCGGAAGAGAAATTTACGCTCAGCATTTATTGAAAGATGATCAATCTATAATAATTAACACAAGAGACTGGAATAATGGTTTGCTCTTTTGGAATATCACATCTGAATTTGAAAAACTTGCAGTGGGAAAATTGTTTATCAATCACTAGAAGAAATCTCTCTCAATAATTGGATTTTAGTATCTCTCTAAAAACTTTTAAAAATTATTTTAGAATTGAGGTGCTGAGATTTGTGTGGTGCTTACTTCGTAAAAATTAATGCCTACGGTGAATTGAATCATGTGGTGTACATTTATACACCAATCAGAAACCATGAAACGAACTCAAATTTATCTCGATCACAAAACCATCGACTTGCTGAAACATGAAAGCCGGCGCAGCAAAAAGAATATTTCAGGATTGATCTGTGAAGCGCTCAGAGAAAAATATGGTTCAAAGAAAAAACCTTCTTCTATGGTTGATGAAGTGGCAGGTATCTGGAGCAATTATAAATTTGATTCTGAAACCTACGTTCGAAAGTTGAGAAACGATAACCGAATCACCCGATTGTATGGTAAAAAATAATGTGTTGCTCGATAGCGATGTTATTATTTTGTGGCTGCGCGGTGAATACCTGAAAAAATTTCAGAATAGTCACGGTGTACAATTAGGCGATACTTTAATTGGTGCTGCTTCTGAAGTGTATGATCTGAAACTTTGGACGTTGAATAAAAAGCACTATCCAATGCTTAAACAGTTAGCCCTCTATTAAACAAAAACTCAATCTTAAAACTCTGTACTATTTGTTAATTTTATTATCACCTTAAATTATCTTCCAATGAAAAAAAATTTTCTTCTCGTTATTTTCTATTTTCCATTTTCTTTTTTCTGCTCTTCCCAAATTCCCACCACATGGAATTCTGTCGGCATCGGCGGAGGCGGCGCACTCTTCAATCCAACCATTAATCCTGCAAACACCAATGAGTTTTACGTTGCTTGTGACATGAGCGAATATTTTCACACTACAGATTTCGGTCTCTCTTATTCGCAGTCAGATTATCATGAAATCTCCAGCAGCGGAAATGGTGTGGTGCGTTTCACAAACGACGCAATGATTCTTTACAGCATTGATTTCTCCAATGATCTTTCAGTTCCCGTAAAAAGTATAGATGGCGGCGCAACATGGAATACGCTTTCAGGAAATCCTGATCAGTTTGAAACAACTTACTATATCTATGCAAACTATGATAATCCGCAACAGATGATCATGAGTTACTACAGTCAACTCTACATCACCAATAATGGCGGCACTTCATTCACACTCATTCACACCGCAAATAATAGCGGAAGCGGAATTGTTATCGGCGGAGTTTTTTTTGATGGCGCAAATATTTACATCGGCACCAATGATGGATTATTTGTTTCAACCAATAGCGGAACATCATTTACACTTGATGCAGCAACCGGACTTCCAACAGGAAAAGCAATTTATTCTTTTGCGGGAGCAAAGAGCGGCGGCACCACAAGGTTTTTTGTTTTGCTTGGAACAAAAGGAAATATTTATGCGGGCATGCCCGGCTATGATTACTGGCAATTTGTAAAGGGTGTTTACTCTATGGATTATGGCAGTGGTGTTTGGAATCAAAAACAAACAGGCATCAACACTGCAATTGATTTTGTAATGGAAGTTGCAATGGCAGAGAACGACATCAACACGTGTTATGTGGCAGGAAGCAACACCACAGGATACCCGAATGTGATGAAGACCACTGATGGCGGAAATAATTGGTCGCATGTTTTTAATGCGCAGGGAAATAGCAGCATCAACACCGGCTGGCAGGGAACAGGAGGAGATCGTGATTGGGGATATGGCGAAGTTTTTTTTGGATTGGCTATTGCAAAAAATGATGCAGCCAAAATTATTTGTACTGATTTTGGTTTCGTACATAAAAGTTCTGATGGTGGAACCACATGGCAACAAGCATATCTGAATGCAGCAGATCAAAACGCAGCAAATGTTTCTATTGTGAAAGGAAAAAATTATCACGGTATTGGTTTAGAAAACACAACTTGCTGGCAGGTGATGTGGATTGATGCAAATAATTTATGGGCGGGATTCAGTGATATCAAAGGAGTGCGAAGCAATGATGCCGGTTCATCATGGAATTTTAATTACACAGGTAATGATCAAAATTCTACCTATAGAATTGTGCGCAATCCCACGAACGGATATTTATATGCAGCGCTCTCCACCATTCACGACATGTATCAAAGCACACGATTGCAAGATGCAATACTCGATGCCTCTGCATCAGGGAAAATTGTTTACTCCACTGATAATGGTTTTACGTGGTTACTACTTCACGATTTCAGTCACCCGGTTTTCTGGCTTGCCTTCGATCCAAATAATTACAACACACTTTATGCA
>JAJAYG010000309.1 GCA_026786335.1 Chitinophagales bacterium
ATTGAAAGAAAGCATGGGTATTTCTTCATCCGTCCATCTGGCCGGCAAGGTGGTGAAAGTATCGAGTGGTGTCCAATCAGACATATAACCATTCAGGCAGTTGGTTCTTAGTTGGAACTCATAGGATTTATTCGCAGACAGGTTCTTAAGCTTCTTGTAAGTATTTGTTGTATTCTTCGATTTCCAGGTGGCATTACCCAGCTTACGGTATTGCAAGTCATAAGAGGAGGCATTGTTTATTCCTGCCCACTTAACTTTTGCAGTACTGTCAGTGATTTTTACCACACTGATTTGGTTCGCCTTAGGCATCTCACATGGCTTCCACAAATACTTATGTACCCGATAACTGGTTTGCCCGAATTCATCGAACTTCATTTCCCAAACAATATTTTTATTGGAGTCTACCTCAGTAAACATAGGACGATCGGGATTATTAGTCGATGTTCCCCAATCAATAAGTGTGTTTCCATTAGCAAGTCGCTGAGAACTTCCTGTTGCAGAACCAAAAACGGTATTCCCATTCACATCCGGATGCTCATAGTACCACACAAGCGTTGCAATCTTATTTACCTCATCGATTTTATATTCCTTTGCACTACTTTTTATAGGTAATAGATGGTTTCCATTATTAAACAAAATTAAGTTTCCATTGTCCAACCGGCGTGCATCGTGCTGATAAGAAAAATGGCCGGTGATGTTGTCATCAACAAACGTGAATTGATTGTTCTCGCCATTCAACCGCCATATAAACTCGCCTGTTTCACGATTGATCTTGGTCACTTCACTTAGGTGGCGGCTTGAAAGAATAATATTACCATCATAATCGCGTGAAACTGCATTGGGATGAACGTAATCAACAGTAGGTCCGGTTAAACTCACAGTAGAAACAGCATCAGTAATATTAAAATGATCCCATCCGCTCCATTCCCAAATAACATCATTAGCCACGTCAAGTTCCTGGATTGTTACCCCAATAACTGTGGCATTAGGTTTACCTCCATACTGAGTTAAGTCCATTGTGCGCATATCTGCTGCAAAAAGTATTGAGTGGCCATCGGGGTACATTGATAAATCATGGGGATCGGTATCTGGCCCCAATCCGTTGCCGCATTGAAAGGAATCAATCACACTATAATTTGAATCAAGTACCATCCAGTAATAGCTAACCTCGTTGAAGTAAGTGAGGTAGCCGTTGTAGTTAATTTTGAAATCCATTCCATTTTGTGAAAGATCTCGAGCCCAAGTAACTGTGCCATCATTCTCAATGATTGTAGCAAAACAATTAGTTTCAATTATTTTAAGAATGTTTCTGTTTCTGAAAAAGAATTCGCCGGGTGAGGGATTGTTATTAATGTTGATTGTAAAAGTGGGAAGTGAATCAATATTCTCTTCACGGAGATCACTCTTCTCACTTGGATCAAAACCAAATCCATTATTGTAAAATACCCGAGTTGCCTCTTTGTACTGTTTTGCCTGTTCCGTAGAAATCTCATCACGAATTTGAAATTGATATGTTGTTCCAACTATATAATCACCCGATTTTTTTCTTAATTCATTTGAATGAATGGTAACCGAAACCGTTTCACCCCACTCGAATATTGGATTCGGATGCAATACAATTGTTTTATCATCATCTGATAGTCGTGATGTATAAGAATGTATACCGCTCAATGATCCTGTGATTTCAACAAACTCATTATTCATCAACGATAGCTCATCAATTACTTCACCATTCTTAATTGCAAGAGTTGTTTGAGGATAATGGAAGTTTGAATTCGGAGACGGATTAACATAAACAAATTGACTGTTTGCTTTAATGCTAATCAGGAAGCATACAATTGTAATAATGGAAATGTACCTCATTTTTTTCTTAATTAATTATGAAGTAAGAGTACAACATTTTTCAATAAAAACTTAATTTATATTATGCTTTATCAAGCTATAACTAATGTAATAAATGATGGTGATTTAAAGTTTCAAATTAAAATATTCAACAAAATTTAAACTCATTACCAGCAGATTACGAGAGGTAGATTAAAATTTGTTCGCTAAAACCTTGTTACTCCCGATTGTGAATTTACATTTGCGCTCCCGATTTTTAAAACAGAAAAACTGAATAGACAGTGAATCAACTAAGTTTCAAGACAAGACATGCCAACGATAAAACAGTAACCCGAGAATGGCTGCTTGTAGATGCAGAAAACCAAGCGCTAGGACGAGTTGCTGTAAAGATTGCAACCATTCTTATAGGCAAACACAAAGCGTATTTTACCACACACGTAGATTGCGGAGATAATGTGGTAGTGATTAATGCTGAGAAAGTTCGCCTTACCGGAAAAAAGATGACCGATAAAAAGGTTACCACTTATTCTGGTTATCCCGGCGGACTAAAAACAGAATCTCCCAAAGACCTGTTAAAGCGCAAACCAACCTACATGCTTGAAGAAGCAGTTCGTGGTATGTTGCCAAAAACAAGACTCGGCCGTGCAATGTATCGCAAACTTTATGTTTATGCAGGCGACAAGCATGAACAGGCCGCACAAAAACCAAAACCAATTAAATAACCCGTTCTAAAATTATATATGGCAGAAAGAAATACAACAATCGGCAGAAGAAAAGAAGCATCAGCCCGCATTACGCTCACAGCTGCTTCTGGCGATACACAAATAATTGTAAACGGGAAAGATTACAAAGTTTATTTTCCCCAGGAAATTTATCAAAAGCTAATTGAGCAACCCATGAACGTTGCTGAAGTTGTAAATAAATACAGCTTTACTGCGAATGTAAGAGGTGGTGGAATGAAAGGCCAGGCAGAAGCAATTCGTCTTGGAATTTCACGCGCTTTGGTAAAAGAGAATGAGGAGATAAGAGCTAAACTTAAACCATTGAGTTTGCTAACCCGCGATCCGCGTTCTGTTGAACGTAAAAAACCAGGGCGCAAAAAAGCACGCAAGCGCTTCCAGTTCAGTAAGCGTTAAAAAACAACCCAATCAGAATTCGTTTTACAATTCTTATAATTTCTAAAAAAATAATTTTCACCACGTGGAAAAAATTGAATACAAACAGTTACTCGAAGCAGGCGTTCACTTTGGTCATTTAAGAAAGAAGTGGAACCCCCGCATGATGCCTTATATTTTTATGGAGCGCAAAGTCATTCATATAATTGATCTTAATAAAACAATCGACAGCCTTGAAGAAGCAGCAGCAGCGATGAAACAAATTGCGCGAAGCGGCAAGAAGGTTTTATTTGTAGCTACAAAGAAACAAGCGAAAGAAATTGTTTCGGAAGCAGCGCAAAGAGCCAACATGCCTTTTGTAACTGAAAGATGGTTGGGTGGTATGTTAACTAACTTCAGTACCATTCGCAAATCAATTAAAAAGATGCAGAGCATTGAGAAAATGCTAACCGATGGTACTTCTGAAAATATTACCAAAAAAGAGAAGTTGCGTTTGAGCCGTGAAAAAGCCAAGATGGAAAAAGTGTTAGGTGGTATTGCAGGGCTCAACAGAATTCCTTCTGCAATATTTATGGTTGATATAATGAATGAACACATTGCACTTGCCGAAGCGAAAAAACTGAACATTCAAACCATTGGAATGGTTGATACCAACTCAGATCCTACATTGGTTGACTTTGCAATTCCGGCAAATGATGATGCAACAAAATCAATTGCCATAATCACTCAATATCTTACTGATGCATTGATTGAAGGATTGAATGAAAGACAGAAAGATAAAGATGCACTCGAAGCAAGTGGTGCTGCGGAAGAAGAAGATGATTCAGAAAACAGAAAAGATATTTCGCTCACCGAAGATGAAGACAAGGGTGATGGAAGACGCGGAAAGAAACCCGGTGGAAAGAGTGGCGGCGGCGGCTTAATGCGCCGCAGACCACGCACCCCCTCTGCAGGTGGGGCC
>JAJAYG010000310.1 GCA_026786335.1 Chitinophagales bacterium
CTGTTACACTGCAAAATGGTTCATCAGTTTTAAATGTATCTGATACAAGTTTTGTAAGAGGCACTGTAAAAAAAATCGGCTACAGTACTTTTAAATTTCCCATTGGCGCAGGGTGGAAATACAAGCCGGTAAAAATTTCGGCGCCTTCATCTGTCACCGATGCTTTTACTGCAACATACTTTAGCTATGAACAAAATTCAGGAACTCAAAAAGATACACCGCTCACCTATTTAAGCACTTGCGAATTCTGGAACGTCACTCATCCTGCCGGTACTTCATCAGTAACGCTGAGAATTTATTGGGATCCGCTCACCTGCGATATTGATACTTTACCTACATTAAGAATTGCAAGATGGAATTCATCAACATTAAAATGGGAAAGCCCAGGCGCGGTTACAACCAGCGGTGATACACTCAACGGAAATTTTGTTACCAATGCAGCCCTCAGCAGTTTCGGAAATTTTGTGATTGCAAAAAGTTCTCCGCTGCCAACTGTAGATGCAGGCAGCGATATTATTACCTGCGCAGGAACAAGAATAAAATTAGGAGGCAATCCAACAGTTAGCGGCGGCACCGCACCTTACAACATTTCGTGGTCGCCGGTTTTATATATTGATTCTTTATCATCAATGAATCCTGAACTCACCGTATTCAATGATGCCGATTACATCATCAGAGTAATTGATGCTGATGATGCAACAGTGTATGATACCATTCATGTAAAAGTTAATGCAGCACCGCAGGTAAATGCCGGCTACGATCGTTTTATTTCTATTGGCAGCAGCACACAACTCGGCAGCAGCAACACAGCAACTGGAGGATTGCCACCCTATAATTATTCGTGGAATCCTGCAACTGCACTCGATGATTCTGTAATTGAAAAACCAATTTCAACTCCGGTAAATTCTTCAACTTATACGCTCACCGTTACCGATGCAAATGGTTGCAAAGGAAATGATGCAGTGAGTGTGATGTTGAATCTTCCTTCGCTAAACACAGCGGGATATTTTGGTTTGCTCGCCGCCGACAGTATTTTATTTTCTTCAACCACATTATTAAACACCAGAATAGGGTCACGCAAATTTATTTCTGAAAACCTGGGTTCAACTGATACCATCGTAATTAATTCTGCAATGGATAGCTTGGCAATTGTTGATCTTGGTAATGGAATTGAAAAAATAAAATCCATTGCAGGAATTACAATCGCTGGTGAATTCAGTGGTGATACACTTTACTCGGGCTCTTACAAAACAGATTTAAAAGCAACGCTTAATGGCGTGCTTACTTTAAGTGGTGATGCGCATTCAGTTTTCATTTTCAATCTGAATGATTCGCTTGTTGTAAGCGATGGCGCCGAAATAAAATTGGATGGCATCAATCGCTCGCAGGTTTTTTTTAGAATTGGAAAAGAATTTATTGTGAATGGAAATGCAACATTGCCGGTGAATTTTCTTGCAGAGAAAAATATTATTGGCGGAACAATTTCAAATGCCACACTTCTGTGCGAAGGAAAAATAATCGTTGACAGCGGATCGTTTTTTCCTTCGGTTTACGAAGCAAGAATTTCATTAGTAACAAGAAATGATGCAGCAGATTTTCTGGGTTTCTCTTCAAGCAATGTATTAAATCCTACGGGTCAGTTTCCTTCGCATTTAAGCGATGCAAATGTTCGGCTTCATCTGCCAATGCTCAATGGAAGAGTGTTAAGATTTCCGCAGGGCGGCATCAGCAAAGAATGGAACAGCATTGATGGCTGGTATATTAATCCTGTTGAATTGATTGATCCCAATTCATTGCCTTATGCACCACCTCTTGCCTGTGTTGAAATACAACCGGTTAACAAAGAAGATTTTGATGCATTGCCTGTTGATCGGTTTCTTGAATTAAAATATTGTTTAGGCGGCAGCGGAATGCAGTTGCTTTTGCCACTGAATATTTTTTCAAATATTGATTTTCAAAAAAATATTATTCAGCATGCACTCGATCTTAATATTAATGTTCCTTATCTTGAATTGGGAAATGAATTTTATTTGAAAGCCGCCACCTGCAATAATCAACAGCCGCAGGATTATGCACTCAACGTAAATGAATACCTGAACATGGTTCACAACAATCCGAATTTCGGAGGAATAAAAGTTGGAATTGTAGGAAGCTCCTGGACGACAGAAGATACGCAAGAAGATGATTTGGCTTGCCGCAGAAAATCGTGGAATGCAAATTTATTTCCGCTGCTAAGCGGAACCAAGCCAGGTGATGCAATTACATTTCACATTTATCCCGAAACAGGTTTTGCCACACTTGGACAAGCTGCACCATTTGTAAAATTGGAAGACGTTCAACCATTTTTTGTAAAAGCATTTGCTACCATCGATGCATTTTCTGATCACGAATTAAAAACGTTGAACGATTACCCCGATCTTGATGCATGGATCACTGAATATAATCTTACCGATAAAGCTTATAATATTCACGGCTCGTGGGCGCATTCACTTTTCCTTTCAATACTTACACTGAGAATGCTTGAGTTTGAAAAAATAAAATTTGTTACCTGTCAAACTTTTTTGAATGATGCAGGCAGAGGAATGTTCTTTGGAACCGATCTTGGTTTTAGGCTCGGTGAGTTTTGGAGCAGCATTGATACTGCATTAACAACAAAACCATGGGCACTTACCGCAAGCGGAATTTCAATGAAGATGATTGGTGAAGCAATGCGCTATTCAACCAATGCTTCAATGATTGAATTTGTTGATGCACCTCAATTTGAAAATACTGAATACACTCAACTATATGGCTGGACATTCGATAAAGAACTTGGCGACAAGCAATCAATTATCTTAAATCTATCTCCCGAACCGCAAACAATAAACATCGGCAAACTGCAACCTGCATCGGCGTATGAGCAAGTGTATTGCAAAAATCCGTTGTACTATGTTACAGGTAAAGTTTGGTGGCCCGCGCCTTACAATGATTATTTTAATTCTGCAAAGCGCTACTACGGAGATACCATCAGCACGCCGGTAAATTTTGATTCGGTGAATGTTAAAATTCCCGACAGCACCTCAGTAATTATTCTTCCGCCCTATTCCATCACAAGATTATATGTTCTAAATAAATCCACAGTTTGGTTGCGGCAGAGTGATAATAAGGTTTGCGCAAAAGATGAAAACAGTTTTGATAAAGTTCATGCAAGTGCTGCTGTTAACATGTATGCAAGTGGTGGCGCATCCTACCAATGGGCAGTTGGTGATCAGGCAAATGATCAGCAAACTTCTGTGAGTGTTGGTTCGGCTTCACCTGTTGTAAATGGTTTATTAAAAGTTTTTGATACTGAAGGAAATTTAATTGGTGAGAAGAATGATATTGCAATTGATGTGTTGCCCTTGCCTCCGGTTCAGGTAACGCCAACTTTTTTCACCAATGCAAATTCAATCTCATCTTTTACTGCAACTGCAACTGGTGCCATCAATTATAATTGGAATCCCACTTTAGGTTTAAGCAGCATTTCGGGAAATACCATTACCATCAGTCCTTCTTCTTCCACCAATTATCAGGTGATTGGAACCGATGAAAATTATTGCAGCAAGATTCAAAAAATTTCAACCATCATTGCGCCTTCAGTTTCAATACATGCTTCGAATGAAGGAGTAAAAGAAAGCACAACTCCGGCAACTATATTTATATGTGCAGGCGAAGAAATTACACTCACTGCAGATGGCGCAGCCGACGAATATAAATGGGTATCGTCTGATGGATCTGTAAATTCAACAAGCCCTTCAGTAACTTTTATTCCTTCGGGAAATATTCTTATTACACTAACCTCAACCGATCATTTAGCCGGAACGCAATCAACAACTTCAGCATTTATTAAACTTGAACCTGATATTGCCGCCGCTGCGCCTGATC
>JAJAYG010000311.1 GCA_026786335.1 Chitinophagales bacterium
AATTACTCCTTGCAAATCGCCGCCATGTCTTCCACCCGGATTACTGCGATCAACTTTTGATTCTAACATTCCTGCAACAACATCATTCGATTCATTTCCATTACTAAAACGATCGGGCATCAGCATATAGATCAAATCACTTTCATCAAAACCTTTTATCTCATTGGGATTTCTTGTTCTTATTTTTAATTCGTATGGCTGGGTAAATTTTTGTTTTCCATTGGTGAACTGAAGATTCATTACTCCTGCTTTTGCAGATGCATCAATGTTGAGGTAGAGAAAAATATAATTTGGGTTTGAAGTGCGAACGATCTGTTTAAGAGAAACACCGGCATAATTCATTTCCATTTTCCAATCAGAAATTTTATCGCCATAGATCACGATTTGCAATTCAGTGTTCTTCATTCCCACCCACCAGCTTTCAGGTTGAATTATTTTTATGGGAGTTGTTGCATAACAATTGACGTAAGACGATAAGCACAAAACAAAAAGAAGGAGAATTTTATTCATTTGAATTTTATTTTGAATGATAACCATTGGCGAAAATAAATGTTTGATCAAGGAATTCTGATATTAAAATCTTATCAGATAGTTTTTTAGTTACTTCTAATAGAAAAATTTATTTTCGCATTGATAATGATCGTTAAATTGAATCTTTACAACCATCTTGAATTTTAACAAATTATTTTCTTTTCAATTCTGTGAACATGAAAAAAAATATACTCACGGCTTTTTTATCGCTGTTAATTCTTAAAACCTGCTTTGCACAAAGCAACCCGCCATCAATAGTTTGGCAACATCCCATTGGCGGCTCAAAAGATGATACCTTCAGAGGTATGCGGTTAACCGAAGATGGTGGCTGTGTGGTTACCGGCTATGCATTTTCTTCTGATAGTGACCTTACAAAAAATAATGGTAAAGCAGATGTATTAACTGCGAAACTTAATTCGCTTGGCAATATTGAATGGATCAACACTTTTGGTGGAAGCAAAGAGGATTGGGGCAGGCACATCTCGATTACAGCAGACAATGGATACATTGTTTGCGGGCATGCTGAATCCAGTGATTTTGATGTTACAGGTAATAAAGGTCAAAAAGATGCCTGGCTTTTAAAGTTTGATCATGAAGGAAATCTGGAATGGAAAAAAACATTTGGGGGAAGCGGGGTAGATATTGCTTATAAAGTTTATCAATTATCTACTAATGGATTCATCTTTTTTGGAGGAACCACTTCAAAAAATGGCGACGTATCAGGCAACCATGGTAATGCAGATTACTGGGTGGTGCAAATTGATTCAATTGGAAACATCCAATGGCAAAAATGTTATGGCGGTGTTGATCATGAAGAAGGCAGTTCTCTTTCTCCCACAAGCGATGGCGGATACATTACTTCCGGTTGGTCAAATTCAAACAGCGGCGATGTTTCGGGCAATCATGGTGGGTTTGATGTATGGGTAAATAAAATTGATCATTTGGGAAATTTAGAATGGGCGAGATCTTATGGAGGCTCTGGAGATGATGCTGCACGCGATGCAAAAGAAACTTATGATGGCGGCTTTATTATTTCCGGTTTCACAAATTCGGATAATGGCGATGTTCAAAGCGGTTATCGCGGCGGTCAGGATGTATGGGTGATAAAGACAGATGCTTTTGGTAACATACAATGGGAGCGTGCATTAGGCGGGTCTCAGGAAGAATTAGCTTTTGCAGTTACGCTGGCACCTGATAGCACAGGCTATTTTGTTTGCGGGCATGAAAGATCAGAAGCAGGCGATGGTGATATAACTTTTCATTGGGGTGATCTTGATTGGTGGATTATTAAGCTCGACATGAATGGTAATATACTTTGGCAAAAAAGCCTTGGTGGCACTTCAGATGACAAAGCAAGAGAAATTCTTCAAAGAGGTACCGGTGGTGATTATTGGGTTGCAGGATATGAGAATGTAAACAATGGTGATGTATATGGTGCCAATGGTGGATTTGATGGATGGGTTGTTCGACTGTGTGAACAGCAAACATACTTTGCAGATAGCGATGGAGATGGGTTTGGCAATGCATCTGATTCTCTTGTTAATTGTATTCAACCTTTAAATTATGTGCTTGATAAAACCGATTGCAATGATGCAAATTCACTCGTGCATCCGGGATCAAATGATATTTGTAATGATGTTGATGATAACTGCAATGGTATTATTGATGAAAATAAAATAGTTGCAACAATTTCTCCTCAAGGTGATCTTATAATTTGTAAAGGAACATATACTCTTTTATCAGCAAATACTGCTGAAGGAATTACTTATCAATGGTTGAAGAGCGGAGCTAATATTTTAGGCGAAACCAATTCAACCTATTCAACAAAAAAAGGCGGTGACTACCAGGTGAGTGAGTCAAATTCTTTCAATTGTTTTTCAACTTCAGCTACTACTTCGATCTTAACAGTTGCAAAGCCAAATGCAACAATAACCCCCTTAGGTAATCTTGATATATGCATTACGGGTTCAGTTGTTTTGCAGGCAAATAGCGGCGATGCACTTACTTATCAATGGAAAAAAGGAGGTGCAAATATCTCTGGAGCTACCAATCAGATTTACACTGCTACCAGTGCAGCAACTTATAAAGTTAAAGTAACCAATAGCACAGGTTGTTATAAAACTTCGATAGGAACGGTGGTTACAAATTCTTGTAAAGAAGAGTTGAACAATCAAGAAAACGATCTTTCACATTTAACACTTTTCCCAAACCCGGGAGATGGAAATTTCGTTTTGAATTTAAAATTGAATGAAGAATATTCAGGTGATGCAGTTGTTGTGATCATAAATACAATCGGTCAACAGATTTACAATCAAAAATATGCAGTAG
>JAJAYG010000312.1 GCA_026786335.1 Chitinophagales bacterium
CAGTAAACCGGTGCTCACGCTATTTGTCCATTTTCAATCGGTAAAATGCAGGTAGTGTGCATTGGTAATGTCAATAAAGTTTAGTGTTCCTGCGCGCTTTCTAGTAACAAAATTATCAGTTGAGTTGAGGAGATAAGTAGGATCAACCAAAACGTTGTCGCAAATTTCAGCGTTTGAGTAATTGCAATAATTAATATCACTTGTTAAAACATCAAGGTAAGATCCACCCAATGATGTTTCGCTATAATGATTTTCCAAAACTACATTTCCTGTTAATCCAAGATTCATAACCAATGCATCATCATCAACACTAACGGGATCTTTTTCCCAATGATATTGCCCTGCTAACATAAAACCAACGGGCGCATTGCTACCATCATAAATAACACGAACATTTTCACATGATGAACTTATAGGACCAGCATTGGCAAAAACTTTATATCCATTGGCATCAAAGTCATTGTTAAAAGAAAAATCAGCGTGAGTTCTTACAAGCAAGGCAAAATTGAAACTCATGCTATTGATGTCTAATGCTGAACCATTCATTCCAAGAATAAAGCCATCAGTACTTCCATTAGCCAATTTGATTTCGCGAATTGATGGGCGACCACCAACACCAGTTGCAGTCACGAGTCCTGCTTCATTAGCAAGATTAGAAAGTTCGGTGATACCGAATACTTTCTGGAAACCTGTCTGTGTTGTACCATCGCTTTTATTTACTTTGTAAAGTTCAACTTCTGCTTTGGATGTACTTGTTATTTTAAATTGACCTATTGCAATATAACCATCGGAAACTTCGATAACATCTGTAAAGAAACCTCTGAAATTTGTATTAGAAATATAACATGCTTGCTCCCAAATCATTGAACCGGCGGCATCATACTTAACCATTGTTGCAAAAGTATTTTGACAATTATTATTTGACCCGGGGTCAATGTATGCGTAGCCCGCTCCAAGATAACCTCCATCAGCAGTTTGAATAATTTGATAAAACCATTCTTCGTCATTGCATGTACCAAGAGTGGTTGGCATATCCAACTCCCATTGCTTTACAGGAGGAACTTGTGCTTTAACCATTTGAAATAAAGTTGAAGTGAAAATGAGAAAGAGAAAAAGAAAGTTAGTGGTGTTACAGATTTTTTTGTCACTAACTTGCGCTTGGGGGGGTGGTAAATTTTTTCATGGGAATAAATTTTAGGGTTGAAGAAAATGATTTACGGGCGTATAGGTAAACAAATTTTCTCCAATAATTTAGTATGCTTTTTTCTTTTCACAAATCATTCATTACAAACAACAATTAGAAATACCCTTATGCAACTCAAACTACTTTTCTTCGGTTCATGCGCTGATGCAGCAGGTAATGCAGAAACAGAAAATGATCTAGTTGAAAATACAAATCAATTACTCGATCAACTTTTTCTTCTATACCCCAAATTAGAAAATCAAAAGTTCAGCATTGCTGTAAATCATAAAATCATCAATGGAAATTTTGAATTAAAAGATGGTGATGTTGTGGCACTAATACCACCATTCTCAGGCGGGTAGCTCGCTGAACAAATTGGATTTACTTTTGACAAGAAATGAAATAGAAATTTTCAACCACATGCTCACAGACGGTTTCGGTCGCATACATGATTACCTTAGGATCTCACTCACTGATCGCTGCAATTTCCGTTGCCTCTACTGTCTGCCTGCCGATGAAGAAAGTCATCTTACATCCAGCAGTAAAGAAAGAATGACAGCAGAGGAAATTGACCGCATCGCCGGAATATTTGTGGAGCATGGTGTAAAGAAAATTCGTCTCACTGGCGGCGAGCCACTAATAAGAAAAGATGCAGCAGAAATTATTGAGCGCATTGCAAAGTACCCGGTTAAATTGGCGATCACTACGAATGGAATGTATGTTGATCAGTTTATTTCTGTCTTCAAAAAAGCAGGTTTAAAATCGGTGAACGTGAGTTTAGATTCATTGCAGGAAAATAAATTCAAGCTGCTTACACACCGCAATGAATTTGCGAAAGTGAAATCGAATATTGACCTCTTGTTGCAATCAGGTTTTCATGTAAAGGTGAACATGGTGGTAATGAAGGATTACAATCACCATGAGATTGGTGATTTTGTTGAGTGGACTAAAAATGAAAATCTTCATGTGCGCTTCATCGAGTTCATGCCTTTTCCGCAGAACAAGTGGCAGCCCGAAAAACTGATCACACACAAGGAAATCCTGGATACTATCACTGATCGTTTTCATCTTGTTGAAAAATTACATGACGATAAACATGACACCACAAAAAGTTACCGCATAAAAAATTACGCAGGAACATTTGCCGTAATCAGCACCATGAGTGAACCGTTTTGCAGTGGTTGCAATCGCCTGCGTTTAACATCGGATGGTAAAATGCGCAACTGTCTTTTTGCAAAAACAGAAACCGATTTGCTTACACCTTTGCGCAATGGAGAAAACATTGAACCACTCATCCGTGATAACCTTTTGCGCAAACATTATATGCTCGGTGGAAACAATGAAGAGCAATGGGCGAAACACCAAACAGAATCTCATGAGCGCACAATGATGGGAATTGGGGGATGAAGATTTTCTATTGCTGTTTATAAAAATTACCCACAGAGAGCTCAATGAAAAAAAATCACAGAGATCACAGTGCAAGCTCTATATTCCTCTGTGAAATATTTCTCAGCGATCTCTGTGGTAAAACATATAATCACATAAAGTAACTACAATTAGAAATTCCAATGATCTCAGTTCAGGAAGCAAAAGATTTAGTTGTTAAAAATACTTTTTCGGGAAAGGAAGAAACAAAACTGCTAACGCTTTCGCTCGGTTATGTTCTATCGCAAAACATAAAGGCGCCTTTTGATCTTCCATCATTTGATAATTCTGCAATGGATGGATATGCATTTCGGTTTCAAGATTTTCAGGATAAGAAACAAATCAAAATCATTGGAGAATCATCAGCAGGAAAAAGTTTTACAAAGAAAATTAAGAGCAATGAATGTGTTCGCATTTTTACTGGTGCCGAAATGCCGGCAGGTGCCGATACAGTTGTAATGCAAGAAAAAGTTTCTGTTGAAAATAATCTTCTCACTATCAACGACCTCCCAATCACTCTTGGGCTCAATGTTAGAAAAAGAGGTTCACAGATTTTGAAAGGTGAATTAGCAATGAAGAAAAGTTCATTGATTTCCCCTGCTGCAATCGGCTTTCTTTCTTCATTCGGAATAAAAAAAATAAAAGTTTATAGCAAGCCAAGAGTTTCAATTATTGTGACAGGGAATGAATTAGAAGTTGCAGGAAATAAATTAAGCCGTGGAAAAATTTACGAATCAAATTCCTCTTGCCTTAATGCTGGATTGGAAAAATCAGGAATCAGCAAAAGCAAAATTTACAGAGTAAAAGATGATGAAAAAAAGATCAGTCAGTTTTTTTCAAAAGCATTAAGTGAATCTAATTTTATTTTACTAACTGGTGGAATCTCAGTTGGCGATTATGATTTTGTTGGTAAAGTTTTACAGCAACTAAAAGTGAAAACAATTTTTTATAAAGTGAAACAGAGGCCCGGAAAACCATTTTACTTCGGCGTAAAAAATAAGAAAGCAATCTTTGCTTTACCCGGCAATCCCGCATCGGTGCTCTCCTGCTTCTATCAATATGTTTTACCGGCGATTAAAAAATTTCAGGGCATGCAAGATCTTTTTCTTCCTGCAGTTCAATTGCCTCTTGCTAAGCCGATAAAAAAACTTTCTACGCTTGGATTTTTCCTTAAAGCAAAAACAGATTTCAAAACTGTGCAGGCATTGGAGGGGCAGTTCTCGCACATCATGAAATCTTTCGCCGATGCAAATTGCATGATCTATGTTCCGGAAGGAATTGATCAACTTGATGCAGGTGCAACAGTCGAAGTGCACTTGCTATTATAATAAATTTCTATTACTACACAAATTATTTTACAACATTTGCCATATGAGTTTTGAACTCACAACAATCATTTTCCTTCTGCTGCTTTTTATTGTAGCATTTCTATATTCCAGTGTTGGTCATGG
>JAJAYG010000313.1 GCA_026786335.1 Chitinophagales bacterium
ATTAAGGGATCCGAAAGAGAGATAAATAAGTACGATTACAATTGATAGTGTTTTCATAATTAAAATTTATGTGGTTGTTTTTAACGATGCAAATGTCTGATTACTGATTGCCTCTAACAATCACATCTTAATGTGACAATGCTATTAAGATTGTTGTATTAACCCTTTCAACATTTAAAATACTAATGGATAATGGTAATTATACGCCGCTCGGCAATTGCATTATTGACTTTTAATGCATAGCGGTAAATACCGGGGCGCAACGTTCCTGCAAATAATGTTACATATCCGTTGCCGCTTTTATCAATCTCGTATTCTTTAACAACGTGTTCTTTGCTGTCAAAAATTACGATGCTGGCAGTTTCATAAAGTCCGCTAACTTCATACTGGATAAAGCCGGTTTCATCATATGGCATTATGGGAGATTGAAAAAGCTGTACGCTGATTTTATTGTAATCCTCCGGCCTGTCAAACCTTGTTCTTTTAGAAATATCGACTGATGCGCTGATTATGTCTTGTGCATTCAGGTAGTTGAATGAACAGCAAATGATGCTTAAAATAATTGTTAGTGTTTTCATAAGTTTTGTTTTTCTGACGTTGCAAATATGCGGTGCTGCCAAAGCTCGTTTCAATCGCATCATTATGCGACTTAGTTTGGACTACCCCTTAATCGGCAACTATTAAATCACTTCGCATTCTATCTTTGCTCGCTATGGCAGACAAAGACATTTTTAAAGACATCATCTCGCATTGCAAAGAATATGGTTTCGTTTTTCAGTCAAGCGAAATCTATGACGGTTTGAGTGCAGTGTATGATTATGGGCAGAACGGTGTTGAACTCAAAAACAATATTCGTGAATACTGGTGGCGTAGCATGGTGCAACTGCATGAAAATATTGTTGGACTCGATGCTGCAATTTTTATGCATCCAACAGTTTGGAAAGCAAGCGGACACATAGATGCATTCAGCGATCCGTTAATTGATAACAGAGATTCAAAAAAAAGATACCGTGCCGATGTTTTGATTGAAGATTATATTTCAAAACTTGAATCTAAAATTGAGAAGGAAGTAGAGAAAGCAAAAAAGAAATTCGGCGATTCTTTCAATGAAGAATTGTATCGCTCAACAAATCCGCGCTGTGTTGAAACAAAAAATAAAATTGAGGAAATAAATTCGGGAATGAAGAATGCTCTCGTAGAAAATAACATGGAAGCAATGAAACAGATCATCATCGACTGTGAAATTGCTGATCCTGTGAGTGGCACTCGCAACTGGACAGATGTTCGCCAATTCAATCTTATGTTCTCGACTCAAATTGGTTCTGTTGCCGAAGAATCAGATACCATTTATTTAAGACCTGAGACGGCGCAGGGCATCTTTGTAAATTTTTTAAATGTGCAGAAGACAGGGAGATTGAAAATTCCGTTCGGTATTGCACAAACAGGTAAGGCATTTAGAAATGAAATTGTTGCACGCCAGTTTATTTTCCGCATGCGTGAATTTGAGCAGATGGAAATGCAGTTTTTTATTAAGCCGGGAACTGAAGATGAATGGTACAACACCTGGAAGCAAAAAAGAAGTGCATGGCACAAGCGACTTGGTTTTCCTGAAACGAAATATCGTTTTCATGATCACCTTAAACTTGCGCATTATGCAAAAGCGGCATGTGATATTGAATTTGAATTTCCATTTGGGTTTAAGGAATTGGAAGGCATCCACTCTCGCGGTGACTTTGATTTGAGCCAGCACGAAAAATTTTCGGGAAAGAAATTGCAATACTTCGACGGAGAAAATAATGAGAGTTATGTTCCCTATGTTATCGAAACTTCCATCGGACTTGACAGAATGTTTCTTGCAATAATTTCTGCATCATACACCCAAGAAAAAGTTGCTTCATCAAATGAAGGTGAAGATGCAACTCGCATTGTTTTAAAACTTCCTGCTCAGCTTTCACCCATTAAAGTTGCGGTATTGCCTTTGGTTGCAAAAGATGGTTTGCCTGAGAAAGGAAAAGAAATTTTCAACCGCCTTAAATTTGATTGCCGTTGTTTTTATGAAGAGAAAGACACGATTGGAAGAAGGTACAGAAGGCAGGACGCAATAGGAACACCATTCGCAATCACAGTTGATCACCAAACATTAACTGACAACACAGTTACCATACGTTACCGCGATACCATGCAACAGGAAAGAATTTCTGTTGATGCTGTTGAAGCGATTGTGAAGGAGAAGCTGGATTGGAAAAATTTGTTAAAGTGATTACAATGATTTTAAAAAGTGATTACACAGATTAATATATGAATGGTGCATTCAAAAATTTATTTGAAATGAAATATTTTTCCACTCTCATAATCATATTTTCTATTTGCATTAACTCTTGTTCAAAGGATGATGCAACACAAGAAATAATTACCCAACAACACAGCGCAATCATTCGCGTAACAGTTTATCAAAATTATTTTTAAAACGTAAATTCTGTTGATAGTTTAGTGCCGGGCGCAAATGTAAAAGTTTATCAAAATAAAGAAGACCGCGACTTAAACCTTGCTGCTGATTTTATTAAGTCAACTGACTTCAATGGTTTTGCAGAATTCACCAATCTTGAGAAAGAAAAATATTTTCTAAGAGTATCACATCCTGTTTCTCAATTGGTAATTGATGACTCAGTGAATACGCCTGATAAAAGTATTTCGCTGGAAGATATTTACTTCTGAAATTGTTTTAGCACGGAGGCGCGGAGAAACATGGAGAATTTTTATAACTAAAGTTTAGAAAATAACATTTTTTTCTCCGTGCCTCCGTGCGAAAAACTTTTTAAATTCATTTATTGAACAATTAGTTTTTTAATTAACGAAAGCCCCTGCTCTGTTTTCCTTACCAAATAAATTCCTTTGCTCAAGTTATTCAATTCAATTTGCTGTGTATATTTTCCTGCAACAAAATTTCCATCCGCAATTACCTTAACTGTTCTTCCATTCAAATCTTCTAAAACAATTTTTACCTCACCTTCATTTAAAACAATAAATGAAATGGTAGAAGAAAACATTGTAGGGTTCGGATAAATTTCAAATTGATTTTTTTCATTCACCGAAACTTGCTGAGGGGTGCTTTCAGATTTTAACGGCGACTCATCGCAATCTCCAATGCGGGCATTAAAATTTGCGCCCGACAAAGCTGCAAAGTCAGGTTTTAATGTAATGGAAGTTGCTGCCTGAAACAATACTGCCCCATTTGATTCGATGGTAAAACTGGCATCGTTATCAAGATCATCATCATCAAGAATAACTTCATATTCACCAATAGAAACCGTGATGGGAAAAAGAACAAAGCCCGAACATGAAGTTGGACAATCATCAGCAATGTATGTTACACCATCCTGAAAAACGTTTCCCGAAATTCCACAGATAACAGGGATCATATTCTTTGCCCAGGCACCATCAATGTATCCGCCGCTTTCAGAAAACACAAGCGTGTTTGTATCTACAGGTTGTGCAATTTCAAAATGCAGATGCTGACCTGATGCACAACCTACATCACCTTCATTTCCCAAAGTAGTACCTGCAGTGATAAACGCACCTTCACTCACTACAACAGAATTTTGTTTAAAGTGTGTGTACTTACTCCATTCGCCGTTTGCATGCTCCATCCAAACGTAGTTGTTTTCGCAACTCGACACAGAGCAATCACATTGCACACTTTCATTCTCCACTACTGCACGCACCCATCCGTCGGCTGCTGCTGCAATTTTATACTCACCACTCACATCGCCATCGGTACCAATCATATCTATTCTTCCTCGCGGACAATGGTTAAGATGATCATTGGTTATTTCTACTTCTGTTCCATCAATGTAGGGTATGCGGTAGATGCCTTTTGAGAGTTCATACGGTCCGCAGTAGCTAAAGCCAAGATCGTCACACTCACTTAAAACGGTTATGCAATTCTGTGCTCTTGAAGAAAAACTGAATGCTACAATTATTATAACGGAGAAAATCTTTTTCATGAAAATTTATTTTTAGTGAATCAATGTTGAACAATTAATTTACTTACCATTGGTTCACCATCAATCATCAAGTAACATAAGTAGGTGCCTGATGAAAGCGATGAACAATTAACTGTGATCTTTTGCGAGCCGGCTTCAAAAAGTTGATCTGTGTTCGCATACATCAATCTTCCTTGAAGGTCAACCATACTTAATGAAACATTCGATTTTTTTTCAAGCTGAAAAGAAACAGAAGTTTCACTTGAAGCAGGATTGGGAAATAATTTTATCGCTGATACTAAGCCCGCTGATTCGTTTGAGTAAACGGTTTCATCCTGCAATCGCAGTGCATCACACCCGCTCATTTTGGCTGTAAAAGATGCTCCATCACCGGCGTAAAATCCTTCTTCAAGCAAAATCCAGTCACCGGCGCTCCACACTACTTGCGCTCCGCCGGTAACCTCATAAGTTGAAACATGCTGAATGGTATTGATGGCTGTTACGTTTCCATAAACAGAACCATCAACAAACTCAGGGAACAGAAATGATTTATCGCTCACAACAGGTTCTAAATCGGCGAACACACTTTCATTTTCATCAAGCGCCTTTTCATTATAGTTGTCACTAACAGTTCCCAATGGTTTGCTCGTTCCCGGAAAATTTACATCGGGGGTTGAAAAATATTCAATGCGGTCGCAATCGTACCCATTATCAGCACACTCATCATTATAAGCCATTACGGTTCTTACTTTTTCAGAATGAATAATATAGCCATGATTGAAATCGCCGGAGCCATCAACGTAAAGATCATGTCGTGCGCCCATGAGGTGACCAATCTCATGCATGAAGGAAAAATTATCAATGGCTGAGCCGCGTTCCACTACACAGAATGCTGAGCCATAGCTGGCAAGTATGGTAGCAGCAAGCCCAACATAATCGCCGACAAAATTTTCTGCAATCAAAATACAGAAATCCGCATCGTACTGTTCTCTCTCACTGAATACATCATTAAATTTTGAATCAAATGCTTCAAACTGCCATTCAACAAGTGCATCTTCAATATCACCTGAAGCAACATCGGGGTAAGTTCTAACATAGGCAATCTCCATCTGAAAATTTATCTGGCTGTTGCCGTAAATCGTATTTGAAAGTTCGGCACATTGCAATGCAAACCCAATGGGATCTGCTTCGTTGAGGCCGGCATCATTATCAAAGCCCACCAATACTCTGATGTAACAATCACTGCCGCCCGATCTTAAATCGCTCTCAACCGGCAACTCGAATCTTGGATGATTCATTTCTTGGGGAACAGTATTACCACCCTGCTTCATTTTTTCATACGACTCAGGTGATTCCTCCCGCGGTGCATACTTTTGGTTGATGACGTAAATAATATGCCTGTTGCCACCCAATGGTTGAATGCTGTAAACCAACCTTGGATTGATGGCAATACGGCCATGAATCATTCCATTGTGCCACACCAATGTAGCACTTGCACCATCTGTTGCTTTTCCGGTCCAAGATGATAATCCATCTGCCTGTTCTTTTTTGCGATTCAATTTAAAGTTGATGGTTTCTGTTTCGGGTAATGAAATCTGCAATTCATCAACTGTAGGATCGAAAGAAAATTCAGCATACCAATACTTCAAAACGAATTTGCTTTTTAAAGTGTGTGAAGCAAATTCTCTTTCCTTCGGGGTCAGTTGCGATTCATTAATTTCCTTAACCGTAGCAATTGAACTTTGTGCAACAGCGCATTTGTATCCCGCACTTATGATCACAACAGTTATCACACAGAAACTCGTAAAGGCGATTATTTTTTTCATTGTTCTTAATTGAAAATGTTATGAAAACTGAAATACTATTTTGTTTCAAGCAGATTTACTTTTTGTGCAAGCGTTGTATTCTGCTTTTGCAATTCGATTACATACAACGTAAGCTCTTCAATTTTTTGCATCATCAGCTTTTGCATTTCGCCAACTTCAATTCCATTATCGTTTATTTCTTTTGCCGAAGGAATGCCGGGTAAATGTTTATTCTTCTGAATTGATTGCTCTACTTCACTTAGAGAAGGAAGTTTAAAATCATCGGCGAAAACAAAGTCGGGCCAGTTGCCGCTCAGTTGCACTTTCAGTTCTTCGCACATTACTTTTCCATTCACAGAAACAATATAACCGGTTGCAGGAGTAGTTGTGCCTACGAGCACATTTCCACTGTTTCTACAAAGGATCACATCACCTCCATCGTTATTAAGGTAAAGCGGTGAAACAGCTCCATTGAATCTTGCCATAATCTCATTGTCGTCAATAGATATGTTGGTTGAAGTGGTGCTTCCGGTAACAATGTAACCACCCGAGCCCGGATCAGTATCAGTTCCACCTATCACATGCAGTTTGTAAGAAGGTGAAGTGGTACCCAATCCCAGATTTCCATTTACATCCATTGCATTTTTGTTTGTTCCATTAAAACGGAAAATGAGTTTGCCAGATGTGTTTCCCGAAAGTGTTCCAATACGAAGATCATTTCCACTTGCCTGAAAAAAACTTGACTGGCTCGTTCCATCAACAAGTTTCATATAAGGAGTTGTTCCTTCCATTAAAATAGTTTCATTGGTTCCTTTCACATTCAAACTTGCTGTTGCTGTGGTAGTTTGTACTGATAGCTTATCACCAAAATAACCATCCGCACCGCCCGTAACTGCAAACTCGTATGCATTCGGTCGGCTTGCTGTTCCAACCACTAATGCATCATTTACTTTGATTGAATCGTCAACTGTTAAATACGTGCTCACACCTGTTTTCCCTGCAAAGTATCCTGCATATACACTTCCTGTTGTTCCTGAAGCTGATCCATAAACCCCATAGGTATTAATTGAATTTGAAGTTGCTGTGGCGAAACCATATATACCAAAATTCGCAACTGCACCGGTAGCTTCACCATAAGAACCG
>JAJAYG010000314.1 GCA_026786335.1 Chitinophagales bacterium
GTGCTGGGAAGAGCAGCAAGTTTTTTAAAAGACAACCGCATTCCGCCCGAAGGTTTTGTAACTGATTTTGTTTCTTACTATACCATAGCAATTGTGGGAGAGGCACTCAATGATTATGATTTTAATAAAACAGGAAACACAGAAGGCAGCGGTAAAGATTATGTGCATTATCATATTCCGCTAACAGGCTTAACCGGGTTGGTAAGCGTGTATGCAAAAGTTTTTTATCAGGCAGTTCCTCCGAGGTGGGTGAAAGAATTATTCAGTTACAGCAGTGATGATATTGATGCTTTTAAGAGTATGTACAATGCAGCAGATCGTTCACCGGTATTGGCAGCGCATGATTCTATGTTGAATGTTGCCTTGCCAACTTCAGTTGCAACTATTTCATCTCAAAAATTATTAAGGGTAATGAATTCACTGAGTTCAAATTCTGTTACGATTGAAAATAATTCGTTGCTTACAATTTATTCAGTCAATGTTTATGGAACAGGTGGAATAAGAATTTCTTCATCCCAAATTAACAGCGATGCATATTCAATTCCTTTTTCATTACCCAAACAAAACGGTATTTACTTTTTAGAAATAAAAACCAATGAAGGCAAATATGTTTTCAAAGTTGCCAGACAATAATTTTAATATCATCCTTTTCCTTATTTTTAATTTCTCAAAAATTTTATCTCATGAAGATCTTTACATTTTTCAGTGCAATTTTAATTTTTACAGCACTCCAATCATTTTCACAATTCAGTTTCGTAAACAACAACGCACAGATTTCAGGAACTACTTATAGCGGATGCCCTGTAACTGTTGTTGACATGAATGGTGATGGGCTCGATGATATTGTTCGGCTCGATCAGGGTCACAAAGTTTACATTGATTACCAACGGCCGGGGCAAACCTTCTCCCATAATTACATTGGTGACTTTGGTGGCGGATCGGGCTGGGCCTGGGGAATGTGCGTTGCCGATTTAGATAAAAACGGAATCAAGGATATTGTTGCCGGCGGATTTTCTCCTGCTGTAAAAATTTTAAAAATGGATGTTTCAGGTTTATCAGGTACTATCATCAGCATTCCTAATTCCAGTTTCCTTGTGCAGAATATCAATTGCATGGATGTAAACAACGATGGCTGGGCCGATATTTTTGTTTGTGATGATGATGATGAGAGTCATATTTATTTAAACGATGGTACGGGCAGTGTTGCTGAATCAAACATTATTGACTTTGATGTTACTGCAACTGATGATTCGGGCAACTACGGAAGTGTATGGACCGATTTTGACAATGATGGAGATGTTGATTTTTACATAGCTAAATGCAGGCAGATTGGAGCCATTGATGACAGAAGAGTAGATGTTCTTTTTGAAAACGATGGAACCAATCATTACTTCTCCAATGCAATTACCTATGGCCTTAATGACACAGGCCAAACATGGACTGCAAACTTTGCCGATATTGATAACGATGGCGACCTCGATGTAATTCAAACCGATTATAATATTCCTGCAAAACTTTTGGAGAATGATGGCACCGGACACATGACTAACATTACTGAAGGTTCGGGATTTGACATGGGTATTTTTGCAATGGAATCGGTTATGGAAGATTTTGACAATGATGGATTCGTTGACATCTTGATTACCGGTGATACTTATGTTTTATTTCATAACAACGGCAACAAAACATTTACAAAAGTTAGTGGTGTTTTTGGAACCGATAAGATGTCGTCATTTGCAATAGGTGATTTAAACCACGATGGAAAAATAGATTTGTATTCAAGCTATGCACATATTTATACAACACCTTCCTCAACAACCCCCGATGTGTATTGGGCAAACACCACAGCCAACTCCAATCACTTTGTAACATTCAATTTAGTTGGTACTACAAGTACGCCGGGAGCTTATGGTGCAAGAGTAACATTATATGGTGCATTTGGTACAATGGTTCGTGAAGTTCATGCTGGTGAAAGTTACGGTACCTGCAACACCACCAATTTACATTTTGGATTAGGTGCCAATACACAAATTGATTCTGCAATTATTCGTTTTCAATCCGGTGCGATCACTAAAATTATTAAACCAACCATCGATCAATTTACAACGGTAAAAGAAGGTGATTGTGTTTCGCCTTC
The DNA here is from genome assembly GCA_026786335.1 of Chitinophagales bacterium. GTDB lineage: Bacteria > Bacteroidota > Bacteroidia > Chitinophagales > UBA10324 > JAJAYG01. The sequence goes on from JAJAYG010000314.1 coordinate 2,138, forward strand.
TCTAACAGTTTCAGCAAGCGGTTCTTTGCTTTTCTGTAGTGGTGAAACAGTAACACTAACTGCAACTGCATTGCCTGTCGGCTTTTCTTATTTATGGTCTAATGCTTCAACCACTCAATCTATTACAGTTAACACTAGCGCAACAAGTTATGTAACTGCTGTATCAGCAGATAATGATTGTTCTGTAACTGCTGCATCTGTTACTACGGTTTTAAATCCGGTAGAAGTTCCAACAATATCTGCATCGGGTGAATTGGTTTTCTGTGAAGGAGGAAGTGTGATACTCACGAGTTCTACAGCACTTGGTTACACATGGTCTAACGGAGATACAACACAATCAATCACAGTAAATCAATCCGGCAGTTACAGCGTAACCACACAGGGAAATTGCCAAACATGGAATTCATCAGCAACTGATGTAACTATGCTTGCATCACCTGCGCCTGTTACAACTGATGCCTACATAGGTGGCCCTGAAAATGTAACACTAACAGCTACCGGAAATACTATTTCGTGGTACGATGTTGCAGAAAGTGGCTCGCCCATTGCAACCGGAAATTCATTTACAACATTTGCAAATGGCGGTGAAATTTTTTATGCCGAAGATCAGCAGAGTTACAATGGGGATACCTATAATACAGGTCAAATATTTCATACCGGCAACAGCAATTACAGTTCAAGCGGTTCAACAAACAGCACCATCATCTTTGATGTAATAAAAGAGTGTACTTTAAAATCGGTTAAGGTTTATACCGATCAACCCGGCGACCGGTTGATTGAATTAAGAAATTCTTCGGGTGATGTTTTGCAAAGTGCTATTGTAAATGTTCCAATGGATTCGGGCGTTGTTGATCTTGATTTTTTATTAGCACCCGGCAGCGCTTATGAACTGGGAACTAACTTAGATCAAAATCAAATTCTTTTGGGAACCGATGGGCCACGACTGAAGAGAAGCAGCACAGGCGTTACTTTCCCCTATGAGCTTGATAATTTAATTTCATTGGTGAACACGCCATTCGGTACCGACTATTATTATTATTTCTACGATTGGCAAGTAGTAAAATCGCCCATCGTTTGCATAAGTGCGCGCACTCCGGCATCGGTGCATTTGGTTTTGGGAATTGAAAACAATGTGCTTACAAATAATTTTGAACTCTTCCCGAATCCTTCTTTAGGATTAGTAAACATTCAATCTGATTTGAATGTGAACGGAAAAGTTACCGTGCAAGTAGTTGATGTTGCAGGCAGAAAATTAATCACCCAATCAAAAGAAGGAATGAAACAAGGTGAAGAAATAAATATTGATCTCAGCAGTTTTGCCAAAGGAATTTATTTCATCAATGTATTGAGCGGAGAAAATTCTATTGAACACAAAGTGATTATTGAGTAGTTAAATTTTTCTTGAAATGAAAAAGCCGGTGATAAATTTCAGCCGCTTTTTTTATTCCATCTTGTTAACTCCATCAAGTTTACGCTGCTCAAATAATAATAATACCCTCAATCATTAGTGTGCTTTCGAATAGGGAAGGCAGGAGAATATTTTATAGAAAACACCAAAGCGATTTTAATAAAATAAAATTCCATCGCTATGGTACATATTTTTATTATTCATCATCTACTCACGTATATCGGTGGAATTAAAGCCATGCTGCATGAGACTGCAATAACAGTTGCAGGTGAAGCAACATCATTTGAAAATATTATTGAACTTCTAAAAAGCAAAACTCCCCATGTGCTTTTAATCTCCGAAAGGTTAACCGGTATTGCTGAAACTTTAATTGCCCTTGGTAATCTTTTACCCGACATGAAAATATTACTGCTGGTAGAGGCATATACTCAAGAGCACTTGCACAAAATGGTGGAGTGGGGAGCGCATCACGCAATACACGAAGCAGCAAACAAAAATGAGTTGATTCAAAACATTATTGCGTTGCACAATGACACAGAACATTTACCACACGATGCGCAGAAAATCGTGAATGACATCAGGCGCAAGCAGCTTGCAATGCATTGCTAAAGAAATGACGAACGAACAAATAGCAGCGTTCCTCGGCATTAAAGAAAATACAGTAAAGACACACCGTAAAAATTTATATGAAAAGCTCGAAGTACATAATGCTATTGCAGCAGTAAATAAAGGGCGGGCTATGGGTTATATCACATAAGCTCACCCAAAAGTATCTCACCTTTTCGGGTGAGATAAACTCACCTATTAAGGTGACCCTATAATGGGTGTTTTTTATACGCGCATGGCAACTCAATTTTGTATCCATTGATTACCACACCATGTACAACAAATTTTTACAAACTGTTTTCTCAATTTATAAAATCATTTTTTCTGTTGATGA
>JAJAYG010000315.1 GCA_026786335.1 Chitinophagales bacterium
ATTTAGTGGTGTTAATATAGATGTGTGAGGGAGTACACTGTGCTAATCCTATTGAAGTATGAAGAAGAAGAATTGCGCAAAGGGTTGCGATGTCTCGAAAGAGGAAAATTGATTTCATGAAATTGGAATTTTTGCACGCGTGAAATGAAAAAATCCTTTTCAGGAGAGGACGCTTGAAGTAGAAAGTTAGAAGCACTTGGAACTGGAAGTGCGTGTCCTGAACTGTAAAACAACAATAAATATAATTACGAAAGAAATAATTTTTGAATGCTTCGATTCATGATTACGGTGCTTTGAAATTGAAACGGTCGGCTCTGATCCAGGGCGCGAATATGTTTTTTAATTCTTCTCTTCCAGCGCAATGGTCATACCACTCCAAGTTATTTGCGTGATCGGTTTGAGAGAAGAAAGAAATGGTTTGATGATCACATGAAAAATTGATTTCTTTGTTCAACACAAAATAAAATTCAATGGCACTAAAGGTAATTGGAACTGACAACTGAAGAACCGGAACCCTGTCACTCAAATTGGCATTAGACGAGTTGCGGTTTGGAATATGTTTTCACCTGTATGAGCTCATTGAGCATGTTCCCGAACGCATAAAGTATTTTGAACAGGCAGAGCGCGGTGAAGATGTAAATTGGGATGCGTTGTTTGACGGTTACCATTCTGCTGTTGACTTTCCGGTGATCCGCTATTACAAACAAGTGATTGCAAAATATCCAGATGCAAAAATCATTCAAACTACCCGCGATCCTGAGTCGTGGTACAAAAGTTTCAGCGAAACAATTTTGTGGGCAACGCAACCCGATGTTAAAAGGATTTTAAGGATGATGATCCGACTTCCGTTTTCATCAACTCTCCGTAAGAAAATGCGCGTACTTAAATTCAATGGCGGAATGATCAGGAAAATGTTGGGAGAAAATTTTAAAGACAAAGAAGCTGCAATTGAAATGTTCAATCTGCACAATCAGGATGTATTAGCAAAAGTTCCAAAAGACCGCATGCTTATTTACGATGTTAAACAAGGATGGGAACCGCTCTGCACATTTTTAAATGTTCCCGTTCCCAATACTCCTTTTCCAAAAACAAATTCAACTCAGGAGTTTTTGAATAATGTGAAAAGTTTATAGAATGAATGAATGAATGCTGTAAACCGCATTAATCTTTGGAGTGGTCCGCGATATATTTCAATTGTAATGATTATTCATTTCAAGAACCATGAGAAAGTTATTAAAACTGATTGTGATTTAAGGTAATAAAAATCATGAACAATTTCCCGCATCATAGACCAGGGTTGCAATCAAAAAGTTCCGCTAACTTTACTTCCTGATTCAATTGTATACAAAATGAAAATCCTACTTGACATTAAAGACAACAAAGTTGATTTTATGATGGAATTGTTTAACAATCTCCCATTTGTAAAAGCGAAGCGGGTGAATGAAAAGAAAGAGCAATTCCTGAAAGAGCTTGAAGAGGCGGTTGAGCAAGATAAACTTCATAAGCAAGGAAAGATTAAACTGAAATCACTTCAAGAAGTGCTTGATGAATTATAAAATTCTTTCGATGGGGTTGTTTGACAGAGAGCTAAAAAATCTGGCAAAAAAACATCGCTCAATTAAGAAAGGTTGAACAACTTGGTCAACAATTACTGGAAGAACCCAGCATGGGTACTGCGCTCGGAAAAAATTGTTTCAAAATCAGGATGGCAATTACTTCGAAGGGAAGGGGAAAATCGGGTGGAGCGAGAATCATCACACATGTTTTTGTAGCCGGCACAATAATTTATTTGCTATCAATCTATGACAAATCAGATCAGGAAAATATTTCTGAAAAGGAAATTCTCTATCGCATAAATCAGATTCCAAAATAATTTTGGCGTTGTTTACGAATGGAAAATTTTTATTTACTCAATCGCTTTTCTAACAGGCCGGCAATTTCCGATGCAGTTAAATTTCTTCCCAGAATATTTCCATCTTCATCAATAAAAATATTTGCAGGGATCGATCGCACACCGAATTTCTCCACTGCATCTGAATTCCATCCGCGCAAATCACTCACATGGCTTTTCCAGATTAAACCATCCTGTGCAATGGCTTTCATCCAGTATTCTCGATTCATATCGAGCGAGATGCTGTAGATTTCAAATCCCTTTGCGTTCTTGAATTTGGCTTCGTGGTATTTTTGATAAAGCGTAACCAGCTTTGGATTTTCATAGCGGCACGGGCCACACCAGCCCGCCCAAAAATCTACGAGCACCATATTTCCTTTTAATGATGATAGTGCAATGGGATTGCCATCAACACCGGGATAAACAATTTCAGTAAGTCGATTTCCCTCGGGTGAATCGGGGATTTTGTAGTAATCATAAATGTAGTAGCCAACAAATGCAATGCAACCGAACACAACAAAACTTACGAGCAGATTGCGATACTTCAACGGGTAATTATTTTGCTGCAATATTAAAGTGTAAAAAGTTTGTTGGAATTGAAAAGGGAAAATAAAATTTTTTATTTAGTGGTCGGCGTCGACCCCGACCACTTTTATTTTTGTTATTTTTATTTCGGTCGGTGAGGACACCGAACGATAAAGAAAGAATGCGTTCTTGAAAATTAATTTTATATTTGACATGGTATTATAGCAGCATTTTAAAACAACCACTCCTTGATGCAACTACTGCTGAAAATATTAAAATGGTTTACCGATTTATTCTGCGACGTTACCATAGAGGAAAAAATACTTTACAACAATAATAATTTTTCTCTTGTCAATTTTCCTGCATCAATTTTTTTTCTAAAAGTTTTTAAAGAACAGCGAGGTAAGATGCGTAGGGTTTGCTGATGAGCCGTTAAGCAAACCCTGAAACCCCACTCAAGAATTTGCCATCTGAAATATGATGAGAGGCTTAATTAAAATACCCTCAAAGAAAAAAATTTACTGCGCATGAAATATTCTTTACTCATAGTGGCTTTACTCATTACTTTTTCGGGCAGAGCACAAAATATAGTTCCCAATCCAAGTTTTGAAGATACCATTTCATGCCCAACGGTTCTAGGTGATAATAAAAGCAAAACACTGGTTGAACTTTGGAGAGACACCTGATTACTTTAACAGTTGTAATATTTCACCGGTTTCTGATTTCGTTCATGCTTGTTCTGTTCCGCAAAACTCTTTGGGTTATCAAGATGCGGCAAGCGGTAATTCATACGCTGGAATTGTCAACGCAAATATTTATCCTACTCCATTTTCCGACAGAGAATACATAGGCTGTTTATTAAACGAATCTTTGCAAATAGGGAAAAAGTATTTTATTAGATTCAAAGCTTCTCCCGCTTACAAAATTCCTGATCCTATTCTTTCAGTAGAGTGTTTTTCAAACAACATTGGATTTCGATTTTCCAATGTTTCCTTTTCATCAACCATTCCTCCCGAAACCGATAACACAGCACATTTTTATTACCCGCTTGTAATCAATGACACTGCAAACTGGACCTCAATTGTAGCAACCTTCACTGCTGATTCAGCATTTTCATATTTAATCATCGGTAATTTTTTTGACAATGAACATACAACATTCATCTGCGACTCCACTTTGAGTTATTCAACATCTTATCTCTATATTGATGACATATGTGTTTCGCTGGATTCTCTTACTTGTTTGGATTTAGTTGGTGTTGTAAATCTTCATTCTAATTCTTCAGTTCGCATTTATCCCAATCCGGCTAAAGAATCAATAACTATTACTGGAAGTAAAATACAGTCATTCATTCTTAGCGACCTACAAGGAAACATTGTTTATCAATATTTTCCTCTTGCAGTGTCCACTACTCTTATTGTTTCAGGATACCAAAGAGGTATCTACTTACTCAAAATTAACATGAATGAAAAATCGTTTTTTCAAAAAATTATTCTTCAATAACCTAAAACTAAATAGCAATGAAACAGAAAATTTTTTTAGCACAGACTATGGTTACATTTATCATACTGTGTACAACAGTTATTTTATCAAATGCGCAAACTGTTTTTGAAAAATATCAAGTCGGTGCAGATTACTTTGGGAGACTTAACGATCCTAATGGGAATGCTGCCAAAGGAGTACTTATTGGAAACTCCACCAGTGCTCCTGTTGCAGCACTTGAAATAAATACAATGCTTATAAATGGTGGCAGCACACCGTACACAGCAGGAAATGTTTTTACAACCAAATGTGCAACAACAGAGAATTCATCATGGTATATGTACAAGGGTACATCGTCTTTAAAATTTCACATAAAGAGTCCGGCATCAAGTGATGATATTTTTTTGGGGACAGTTGCAGCAGGCGACTTGAATTTCGAAACAACTTTTGTAGCAAGAATGACGATTATTGGCAATAACAATATTCCTAACTGGGGTAACAATGTAGGATATGTTGGCATTGGAAATAATGAACCACTTAGCATGCTTCACATAGGAACTGATTTATGCTACAATGGCTTAATGTGCACAGGCAATACTGATGTTCCCCGAGCTGGTTGGAGGCCATGGATGACAACCGGAACATTTTATTGTGAAGAGACAGACCATATGTACACGGGTCTCAAACGGACTAATTATGATAGACAAGATGCGGTAGTTGCTTGGGGGGATAATATTGGAACTACAAGCTCCTTATCCGATAATTTAATATTCATTTTTACAGAGTATTGTGAGGATGATGATCTTGATGAAACTGCTTCTGGTACAAATGGTTTAGAAGCAATGTGATTAACACCCTATGTTGAAAGCGCTGATTTTAAATCAATTAATTTAGGAATAGGTAACTATAACCAGACGACTTATATACCACCGCAAAGGCGATTAGAGGTTTTAGATGGAGGATTAAGCAGACCTCAATTACGATTGACTTATACACCCAATGCAACTAATACAAGTGGAGTTCATTGTGATTTTTATAATGATGCTAACGGGTTCCTGACTATAGTGCCAACAGGCGATTATGTTGGTATTGGATCAGGAGCAAGTAATCCTGCAAGAACTCTTGATGTTTTTGGCAGAGCGAGAATACAAACAATGCCGACTGATAATACAATGACTGAGGTGGTTGTGAGAGATGCAACCACAGGAGATTTATTTGTGAATACAGATGTTGGAGCTCTTGATTGGCACATCATAGGGAATAGCAACGTCACTGCACCAACAAATTTTCTTGGAACTACCAATGCAAATGATGTTGCGTTTAGATCAACCAATGTTGAGAGAATGCGAATAATCGGATTAACCAATGGAGTGGTACTTGCAGGAAATATTGGTTTAGGTTTAACTAACCCAACCGCTCGCTTTCATAGTGAATATGCCTATGTTCAAAATACAACACCCGAAACTAACGGTAGCTTCATTGTCAATGGCACCTATACCGCATCAGGCGCGGCAATAACTCTAAGGGCAGTAGAAGGTAAGTGTACTGTAACAGGTCCTACAGGGTATAATAGCACCAATATTGGAGGAGATTTCACAGCGCTTTATGGGGGCTGTCCAAATATTGGTGTTAGAGGAACTGCAGCTGGAACTACAAATTCAACTTCTGTAAAGGTTGGCGTATATGGAGATGCATTAGGAGCAAACCGATACTGGGCGGGTTACTTTAATGGCTTTGTTTACAGTTCTCAACTTCTCCAAGTTTCTGATCCGCAATTTAAAACTGATATTGAAGAACTACAAGGAGGTCTTGCTATTGTAAATCAATTGAAACCGAAAACTTATCTCTTTGATACGAAAAATGCTATGGTTCTAAGCTTACCTGCAGAAAAGCAATTTGGTTTCTTAACAACTGATATCAAAACGAGTTTACCAGAATTGGTTAAAATGGCACCTTCACCATTGATAGAAGATACAATTACAGGTGCACTTTCAGGTATGAATGACAGTTTCCAAATAATGAACTATAATGCACTCATTCCAATTCTTGTTTCGGCTGTACAAGAACTTTCGACGCAAGTAAGCGATTTGCAATCTGAGCTTAATGGCTGTTGCGGCACCAACAAAATGAAGAGTGATGATTCAGAGAATGGAGTAATTTCTTCACAAACTATTTCATTAAAAAACACTAACGCACCATTCCTTGGACAGAATATTCCTAACCCATACGAGAATCAGACGACCATACCATATTATTTACCTAATGAAGCTGTTCATGCATTCATCATTTTCTCTGATGAACTCGGCAGGCAGTTTAATCAGATTGAAATAATTGGAAGAGGTAAAGGACAGTTAACTGCACTAACAACAGAACTTGAAGACGGAATTTATTCTTACTCACCTATTGTTGATGGCAATAAAGTTGCAACCAAGCAAATGGTTAAGCAACATTGATATATTTTTATAATGATTAAAAAAGTGCAAGGCAAAACTGCCTTGCTCTTTTATTCTAATCCAAATCATATTCAAGATTAGTATCTCACTTCAAATTAATTTTCAATTTTTAAAACTTCATCTGCACCCCCAGTGCCCCATCAAAATGCAGTGCATTGTTATAGGAAACATTTTCACTCAAATAAATCTGTTTTGAGATCACGGCATTGCCTTCAATAAAAATGAAAAGTGCTTTTGAGATTTTAAAGTCAATGCCAACTGGAATTTTTGCTTCAAGCAAAATTGAAGATTTGCCTGCATAAACATTTTGTGTATTGGCAAGAACTGAAAAATTGTATTGCGGATACACAGGAGTTTGCAGTGAGTCGTAAAAAACTTTTGCATTCATGGTGCCGTAAGTTTCTGCAACCTGCGGATGAAAAGAAATTCCAAATCCAAAACCAACACCTGCATAAGCACTGATCCAATGATCGGGGTTGGTGCCAAACAAATACGAACCTTGTATTCCTAACAGCGGAGTATAAGCTTCGTAATATGCATAGTGATACAAGAATGAATCTTGCGTGATGGTATCGGTTCTTATATGATTTGATTGCTGATATTGAAAGGGCTGATAAAAAATTCCCAATCGCACTTCGCGGTTTTTATTGTACTCACTTTTCTTCTTGTTGTAAATGTTGAAGGAAGCATACAAATCAAAACGTGTGGAATAGAAAAAATTTTTACCGGTGGTTTTTCCCTGCGGTGATTCAAACAAAATACCATCGGCAGATTGAATGCTGAAGTTGTAAACACCGGAATAATATCCCGGGAGATCAAGAACTGTTAGTGATGAAGGATCTTTAGCAAGCGAATTTATTTCTTCAAAAGAAATTTGCTGAACTCCCGGATCAATCAATTTAAAATGAGCACTAATGGAATTTAATTTGAAAAGCGGATGCGCTTCCTGTGCACCTGCTTTAAAAGATGCCATCAGAATCAGAATGGCTGGCAGAATAATTTTTTTCATTCCCAAAAATTTAAAGCACCGGCTGATGATCTCAATTCGAATGATTGTGATGGCGACGATATTGCAGATAGCGATCCATGCTAAACAATGACAATACGCTAAATACAAACACCGAACCCAAGGTAAAAGCAGAGCCAAAATATTTTGTAAAATCAATTTGTGGCAAACTGAAATCGAAGTTGAAATTAACAGCACTCCAGTTTAATTGAGTAAATGAAAAAATTACAAGCACTGAAAGTGTTATGATAAAAAATCCGCCAATGCCATTGATGATGCGCTTGTCAACTTTTGTTACCAATGGTTTGGGGGAAGGTTCGAGCGCTACACGGTCCATTACATTCTGTGTAAACCGAAGTGATGGTTCCTCTAACTCCATTGACTTCAATGACTTTGAAATGGAAAGAAATTCCTGATGCAATAAATTGATTGCGGGATCGGCCTGCAATAATTTTTCCATTGCCTTCTTTTCATCTGCATTGCAGGTGCCATCAATAAATTCCCAGAGTTGTTCTTCGATTGGTTTCATATTGTTTCATTTAAAATTACAAATTTCAAATAACAAATTTTCCCGAAGGGATTCCTTCGGAACAAATAAATTTCAAAAGAGCATTTCGATTTTAAATCCTGAACCTTGAGTTTTAATTGTGACATGTAATTTGATTCTTGAAATTTATTTTTAATGTATTAAGTCTTTCACCTCTTCCTTTAACAGCAAATCTAATTTATCTTTTAGTCGCAACCTTGCGCGATGAAGTTTCACTTTGGCAGTATTTGTTTCGTACCCGGTAATGGCAGCTATCTCTTCCAGTGATTGTTCATTCTGATAAAATAAAGAAATAATCAAAGCATCATCGGGTAAGAGCATTTTAATTGCCATCTGCACATATTCTGTTCTTGATTTTTTCTCTGCTTTATCTGCATTAAAACCTGCATCCTTGTTTTCTATCTGCAAAAAGTTTTCATCATCATCGATGGAAACCTTTTCAATGTTTTTCTTTCTTAAAAAAGTCATTGAAGTATGGTAAACAATGCCATACAACCATGTGGTAAACTTCGATTGCTTTTGAAAAGTTGCCAATGATTTATAAGCTTTTACAAAACTATCCTGCGCAATCTCTTCAGCATCTTCGCGCCGCTTAACAAATTTTAAAGCCAACGTAAAAACATAACGCTGATGCCTTTTCACCAATGCGCCAAAGGCTGACTGGTCGCCGGCGATCACGCTGTCAATTAAATCTGTATCAGAAATTTGGTTCACGAATAAATGATATGACAACATAATAATAAGGAAGGTTACAGATGTTCTGGTAATTTTTTTTCCCTCCCAAAATTATTTTTGAAAGGAAGTGTAACCTCTTATAAATTAGTGTTGTCAGATGCTGTATAACAATTTAAAAAACATATTTCTTAACAATTAAAACTTTAACAAAATGGACTTCACAATTCTTATCCCCATCTTAATTACACTCGGCGCATTTGCAATGGTCTTCGGACTGCGCTACCTCTCTAACAAAGAGCGCATGGCTATGATTGAAAGAGGCATTGCTCCTGTTGAACCCGATAAAAGGTCAAGGCCGCTAATCACATTAAAATTCGGGTTGATTTTACTCGGAGTTGGTGTTGGATTGTTCTTCGCATTTTTCCTCACCACTTATGTTCTTCATACTTCAGAAGAACAAAGCCCCGCGATCTATTTTGGAATGATTGGAATATGCGGTGGGCTGGGTTTAGTGATCAGCTATTTGTTTGAGAAGAGCCACGAAGAAAAACAGAATAATAGATTACCTAAATAAGAATTCACCTTCCTTAGTTACCTTCAACTGTTCCTTTTAATAAGAGGGGCAGTTGATTTTTTTATGAATAGCATTGAAGACTTTATTTACGATCTACCGAAAGAGGAAAGAGAAATGTGCACACGATTACGGCAAATCATTCTGAATGCCGCTCCTGATTTCAAAGAAAAATTCTATTATGGTGTTCCGTACTTTTTCCGCCACTCAAGGATTGCCTGCATTTGGCATACCACCATGGTAATTAAATGATTTAATTTTGGCTTCCACACATTTTTCTATGAAGCTGTTTCGAATTACACTGCTGCTCTTGATTTTAAAAACTCAATTTGTTTTTGGGCAGGAAAACCTTTTAGTAAATTTTACAGGGCAGCAAATTGAAACCTACATTCATCTCAACTTCACAGTTATCGCAGGTATCAGTTGTTTGGGAACTGAAGTGCAGCGTTCACCTGATGGAATTCAATTTGAAACCATTGGAATTATTCCCGGCATTTGTGGCGGCACTGAAGAACAGGATTATTTTTTCGATGATTCACTTCCTTTAAAAAATCAACTGAATTATTATCGAATTGATCTTAAACAATACGGAACATCTAACTCAATCAATTTAAAATTCATCGACTACGGCGATGGGTTTGTGATTGCACCCAATCCTGCAACAGAAATAATTTCAGTTTTCTTTTCCAACTTCAACAATCAAAAAATAACATTTACCATTTTTAGTTTGAATGGAATTACTCTACAATCCATCACTACTAATTCAAGCACTGTTTCGCTTAATAGAAACCAATTGCCGTTAGGCATTTATTTTTTTCAAATAAGAAACACCGAACAAATTCTGCAAACAGAAAAAATAGTTTTGCAGTAGCAGCGCATTGTTAGTTTTTTATTCCATAAAATTAATTCGGCAAGAATTATAAAATACTACAATGGTCTTCTTTCCCTCTATTATCACAACAGTATTTTAATTACTTCCCTATTAACTTTTTGTTTAGCATTATTTAAGATTGATTAACATAATGCAATATTAACTCCTTATACTTTTGACCAAAATCAAAAACATGAAAAAACTATACACGCTTTTCACAATGCTGGCTTTGAGCAAGGTGTTGCTTGCACAGTCGCCGGCCGATCTGCAATTTGTTCCCCAAGGGAATATTTGTGCCGGTCTCTCTTATGGTTACAGTAGCTGGGATCACTATTGGGAAGGTGATACACTTAGAACCAACGACAATGTTGGCAATGTTACCCGCCAGCAAATAACAGCAGGATTCAATATTGGAATTCTTGATCGCCTAAATCTAATTGTGATGCTTCCCTATATTTTTACCAATACAAATTCGGGAACCTTAAACGGACAATCAGGAATTTCTGATATAAGTTTGAATTTAAAAGGGAAGTTTGCCGAACTTACTCTTGGAAAAGGTAAGATTTTTATTGCAGGTAATCTTGGTTTCTCCACTCCTGTCTCAAACTATCTTGTTGATTACGGTCCAGTAAATATTGGAAACGGAACAACCAATCTTTCTTATCGCCAAATGTTTGAATACAAGTTTGATAAGGGGCTCTTTATAAATGCAAAAGCAAATTATACTTACCGTTCGAATGTGCC
>JAJAYG010000316.1 GCA_026786335.1 Chitinophagales bacterium
AAAAAAAAAATTAATAAACAAAATATAAAATTTTAATATTTCTTATTTCTTTTTTAAAAAAAATCATGACAAAGCCCCGCTCAAAAAAAACACCACTCGATCCCGATCCAAAGTATAATGATCAAATGGTAACCCGTTTTGTAAATACCCTTTTGCGAAAAGGAAAGAAGACGATTGCATTTAATATTTTTTATGATACCGTTGATAAAATTTCTGAAACCACAAAAGAAAATGGTTATGATATTTGGAAAAAGGCAATTGAAAATTTGATGCCTTCGGTTGAGGTAAAGAGCCGCCGTATTGGTGGTGCAAACTTTCAAATTCCAACAGAAGTTAGACCTGCACGCAAATTGGCTCTTTCAATGCAATGGTTGATTTCTTATGCTAAAGAACGCAATGGCAAATCAATGGCAGATAAACTCGCCGCAGAAACTATTGCTGCTTCAAAAGGTGAAGGTGCAGCATTTAAGAAAAAAGAAGATGTTCATAAAATGGCGGAAGCGAATAAAGCATTCGCTCACTTTAGAATGTAACCGCTTTTCATTTCCAAAAAAAAACTTATGGCTCAGGACTTATTATTTACCCGACACATCGGGATAGCTGCGCATATTGATGCCGGCAAAACAACAACAACAGAACGCATTCTGTATTACACGGGTGTATCTCATAAAATTGGTGAAGTACATGATGGTGCGGCCACTATGGATTGGATGGTTCAGGAAAAGGAACGTGGTATCACAATCACTTCTGCTGCTACCCGTTGTTTTTGGAAGTATAAAGACAAAGAGTACAAGGTTAATATAATTGATACCCCGGGTCACGTAGATTTTACGGTTGAAGTTGAACGCTCATTAAGGGTGCTTGATGGTGTGGTTGCATTGTTCTGCGCAGTATCGGGTGTTGAGCCGCAGTCTGAAACTGTTTGGCGGCAGGCAAATCGTTACAAAGTTCCACGCATTGGTTTTGTAAATAAAATGGATAGAAGCGGTGCCGATTCTTTAGATGTTGTTAAACAAGTGAAAGAAAAATTAGGAGCTAATCCTGTTCCGCTTCAATTACCAATTGGTTCCGAAGAAACTTTTAAAGGTGTAGTTGATCTTGTTTTAAACAAAGCAATTATTTGGGATGAAGCAGGAATGGGAATGACTTTTCAGGAAATTCCAATCCCCGAAGACATGAAAGAGTTGGTGCATGAATACAGAGGGAAATTAGTGGAAGCAGTTGCCTCTTATGATGATCATCTTCTCGAAAAATATTTGAATGATGAGAATTCCTTAACCGTAGCTGAGATTGAAGAAGCAGTTCGCAAAGCAACTATTGACATTTCTATTATACCAATGCTGTGTGGTTCTTCATTCAAAAATAAAGGAGTGCAGGCAATGCTTGATGCAGTGATTAAGTTTCTTCCTTCCCCAATGGATATTGAATCTGTAACCGGAATTAATCCCGATACAGAAGAAGAAGTTCAACGCAGACCTGATGTAAAAGAACCATTCACTGCACTGGCTTTTAAAATTATGACTGATCCATTCGTGGGTCGTCTTGCATTCTTCCGGGTTTATGCTGGAAAATTAGATGCAGGATCTTATGTACTGAATACACGCACTAATAAAAAAGAACGTATTTCCCGAATATTTCAAATGCATGCAAACAAACAAAACCCTGTTGACTCCATTGAAGCAGGTGATATTGGTGCTGCAGTAGGTTTTAAAGAAATTAGAACGGGCGATACTTTATGTGATGAAAAACATCCGATCATTCTTGAAACAATAAAATTCCCCGAACCGGTAATCTCTATTGCTGTTGAAGCCAAAACACAAGCCGACGTAGATAAACTTGGTAATGCACTTGGCAAATTAGCTGAAGAAGATCCAACCTTTAAAGTGAAGGTAGACCCCGATACCAGCCAAACAATTATTAGCGGCATGGGCGAGTTGCATCTCGAAATTATTGTTGACCGTTTAAAGCGCGAATTCAAAGTTGATTGCAATCAGGGTGCACCACAGGTTGCATACAAAGAAGCAGTGCGTGAAACCATTAAGCACCGTGAGCTTTTCAAAAAGCAATCGGGTGGCAGAGGTAAGTTCGCCGATATACATGTGGAGTTTGGCCCGCCCGATGAAGGTGTTAAAGGGTTGCAGTTTGTTAATGATGTTTTTGGTGGCGCTATCCCTCGTGAATTTATTCCTTCAGTTCAAAAAGGATTTGAAACTGCAATGCACAGTGGTGTGCTTGCCGGTTATCCGCTCGAAGGTTTAAAAGTTACGTTGTACGATGGAAGCTATCATGATGTGGACTCAGATGCAATGTCGTTTGAATTGTGTGCGAAGTATGCCTTCCGCGAAGCATCAAGAAAAGCTAAGCCGATTATTATGGAACCGATTATGAAAGTTGAAGTTGTTACTCCGGCTGAATATACCGGTGAAGTGGTGGGCGATTTAAATCGCCGCCGCGGTCACATGGAATCTATGGAGATGAAGGCAAATGCGCAGGTGATTAAAACAAAAGTTCCGTTGAGCGAAATGTTTGGTTACGTTACGCAATTGCGTACCATCACCAGCGGACGTGCAACTTCGATTATGGAGTTCTCACATTATGCACCCGCACCCAATGCCATACAGGAAGAAGTAGTTACCAAGGCAAAAGGCAAGGTGCCGATTGAAGCATAGGGATTTGAATAGAAATATAATACAGAGCATTCTGATTTTTTCAGAATGCTCTTTTTTTGGGAAAGGAAATAATTTATTGGGAAAGGAAATGAGGATTGAAATTTTTCCCTTTAGTAGTTGCTGTCATCAGCAACCACCTTTAATTTTGTTATTTTTATTGCGCTCGTTGAGGGCACTCACCAATAAAGCAAAGCATTGATGCCTCCAAATTGAGAACATAATTCTAAGGAATTGTTTCACAATTGCATCCGTTAATGCAAATTATTTTTTGGGGTTGCTTCTTATGCGCCGACGTTGCTCTGTGTCTGTGTTGCTCCATGTCTGCGTAATAAATATTAGGAAAGTTTTACCCCAATCCCTTCGAAAGAAAACTTGGCTCCAGCAAGCCAATTAAAAAGGCGATAATAAGAATTCCACCAATAATAAAAAGAAGAATACCAATGGCTTCGCTGGTAAAAATAATTCGGGCAATAGAATAATTTCTTCGGCTCAGGTATGTTTTACCCGAGAAAAAAATGATTCCCAAAATCAAAATAATAACTCCTGCAAAAAGTTGAATGTGACTGATTGAAAATAAATTCACCATGTAAGATTTAGTGCAAACATACTTTTAAACAGTTTGTGATTTTGGAAATGAAACAGGCCAATAATAAAAATGGGGAATAGATGTTAATAATTTGTCAGAGCAAAGTCAAACATGTGTTAAAACTTTATCCATATTTGTTTTCTATTTAATAATGGCTTTACATTTGAAATACTAAACACCAAAATCAATTGCCATGAAATCAATCAACAGAATTGCCGAAGAAATGGGAGCATGGCTCACAGTTGCCGTCTTCCTTTTTATTGCAGTAAAAATTATTGTGCTTCTCTTCTAAACCAGTTAAGTGCATTTGTAAATAGCCACGCTGTTAAACTGCGTGGCTATTTTTTTTGCTTGAATTGAAATGAAAATTAATTTTATTGAGATAAGAAATAAAGATCAGATTTGAAAATATAAAGTATCAAACTTCATCCCGAGTACTCGGGATGAAGTTTGTAAATTCTTTTCATTTCAAATAACTATCTCCTATAATATTACATCAAATGCACAGCGTAAAAACGGGAGCGTAAAAATTATTTTCATTCCCCAAATCACAGTAGCAATCAACTATTTTCTAAAGTTGTTTGCAAATACCAAAAGCGAAGTATATTTTTGCACTCCCTTTTTAAAAAGCTCTTTGACTTATATGGCACAGCGAATTAGAATTAAGTTGTTATCGTACGATCATACATTGGTTGATAAAAGTTGCGAAAAGATTGTGAAGACCGTTCGTGGTACAGGCGCAGTAGTTGCCGGTCCCATTCCTCTTCCAACCGAAACAAAAATTTTTACAGTGCTTCGTTCACCACACGTGAACAAGAAAGCACGCGAGCAATTTAAACTGTGCACATACAAGCGATTGCTTGATATATACACTTCATCATCTAAAACGGTAGATGCGCTGAGTAAATTAGAACTTCCCAGCGGTGTTGAAATCAGTATTAAAGGATAATAGAAAAACAGCATCACTGCAATGAAAGGAATTATTGGTAAAAAAATTGGAATGACAAGCTACTTCGATGAGTTGGGTAAAAATATTCCCTGTACACTTATTCAAGCTGGCCCTTGCGTTGTTACTCAAGTAAAAACAAAGGAAATTGATGGCTACAATGCTATTCAATTAGGATACGATTCTAAGAAGGAAAAGAACACTACTAAATCACTTGTTAAGCATTTTGCAAAAGCAAATACGCCACCCAAAAGAAAAGTAATTGAGTTCCGTGATTTTCCTGAAGGAAAGCAGGCAGGTGATTCAGTTACTGTTGAAATTTTTGTTGAAGGAGATAAGGTTGATATTAC
>JAJAYG010000317.1 GCA_026786335.1 Chitinophagales bacterium
ACTTTACACAGCAGCGATAACTGTATTGTAACAAAACGAATTGGAGATGATACAGTGTATATGAATCGAAAAAGCAATTGTGCCACAGGTGCTCCCATTGCTGAACCGTCAATTAAGGTTGTTGTGTATCCCAATCCCGGCAGTGGCGTATTTATGTGTAAGCAAAACAACGAACCCGTGCTGGCAGAAGATGTAAAAATTTATACTGCACAGGGAACACAATTGGCTTCCTTTTACAATATGCACATGTTTAATATAGGGCATCTCCCTGCAGGTATGTATGTTTATTCTATTACTATCAACAGGATAAAATATACCGGAAAACTGGTGAAAGTATAAGTTGCCGGTTATAAAATTTGCAACGGTTGGCTTTCAACCGGTTGGCTGTTTTTACACTTCCTCCCCAAATGATTTCATTTTACAAAGACAACATCGAATACATTACTGAACATGCTGTTGATCCCGATAAAAGAAGGTACAGTGATCCCGAAGAAGCACCGCACCATTACATTGATTTGGATCGGTATGGTACTTATCCTTTTGACAGTTTGCCGCGAAGATGGAATGATGCGGTTGCGAAATACACTGAGGATTCATTGAACAAACATGGTGTGGTTCCGTGGTGGATTTCGCTGGAGTTGATTCGATTGACTGATGCTTTCAAAGAAAAAAATAAATACAGAATACTGCATTACTCAGCTGATATAGGGCACTACATTGCAGATGCCCACGTTCCGCTTCATTGTACGAGCAATTATAACGGGCAACTCACCAATCAAAAGGGTATTCATGCATTTTGGGAATCGCGTGTACCCGAATTATTTGGCGATGAGTATGATTATTTTGTTGGCAAAGCAGAATATATTGAACATCCCGGTGAATCAATATGGAAGTCGGTAATGCAAAGTGCAGCGGCTGTTGATTCTGTTTTGGGAATGGAAAAAATATTATCGCAGCAATTTCCGAGCGATCAAAAATATACTTACGAAGATCGGGGAGAAAGTAACATTAGAACTTACTCAAAAGATTATTCTGCAGCTTATGAAAAAATGCTTGATGATATGCAGGAGAAAAGAATGCGTGCAGCAATAATTACCATCGGCAGTTTCTGGTACACAGCATGGGTGAATGCAGGCAAACCTGATTTAAGTGATTTAAAAGATTCGCCTGCATCGCCTGAAGATATACAGCAACTGAATGCGATGGATAAATCGTGGCGCGATGGAAAAATTATTGGTAGAACGGAAGAATAAATTTTAATAGTTGTATTTTTATTGACATGCAAAATCAAAATCATCAAACTATGAAACAAAAATTATTAGCGCTGTTTTCAATTTGTATTTGCATTACTGCGAAAGCGCAACAAGCACAGAAGATTAAAATTGAGGTTCAGGAAGTGACTGAAAAAATGAGCCAGGGTTACAATACTTGTTTGAAAGTTTTTATACCCGGAGCCGATAAGAAAGAAGTTGAAAGGGCGATGCTGAAGTACATGAAAAACTTTGATTCAAAAGGCGATTCAAAGAAGGATGAATATTTTTATGATAATGCAATGATAAAGCAATTCGGGATCAGCACGGTAGATGTTTACTCGGTAGCAACGCAGCAAAAAGAAGGTGTGATGCTTGAAGTATATTTTGATTTGGGAGGAAGGTATTTGAATTCGAAAAACGACAGTGCAAATTATGTTATTGCCGAAAGAATGATTCATGACTTTGCAAAGGAGCAAACCAAGCAGGCCTTTCAAAATCAATTAGCCGATGTTCAAAGAATTCTGAATTCAAAATTGGGTGAACAAAGTGATATGGAAAAGGAAAATGACGCACTACAAAAAAAAATCCGCGAATGCCAGTCAACAATAAAATCTGCTGAGGAAAATATTGTTACCAATGAAAACAATCAGGTAAACAAAAAAAAGGAAATAGAAGAGCATCAGAAATTGATGGAAACACTTAAGGCAACGGAAGCAGGGGTGGAGTAGCATTTGTTTTGCTGAAAGAAAAAAATAATTATCCGATTGTTTCAGCTGCTTCCTTCATCACCCAAAACATTTCGCTTGCAATTGTTTTGCAACAAAGATCGTAGGCACTTACTTCTTCAACAGTGCCATCAAAAGATTTAGGATCAATGTAAGGCAATCCAATTCTTACATCGGCATCGGGAATGTATGGACAAGCCTGCGCATCGTTCACACATACAAGCACGGCACCAAAATTATTTTTGGGGTTTTCTTCATCATCAAATATTTTTGAAATGAGCTTAAGCGAAGAAACGCTTTTTGAAAATGAAGCCTCGTGAATATTTTTTGCTGAAGTGATTACAAATCCTGCTCGTTGCAAAGCGGCAATGGTGTTTGGGTGAACAGCAGTTGCTTCAGCGCCGCCCGAAAAGCTTTTGAAATTTTTGATTCCAAAATAATCCGCACCCACTTGTGCCCATACTTGTGCAAAGTGGCTGCGGCGTGAGTTGTGAACGCAAACCACAAGTAGGTTTGCCTCCTTTCCCGAATTAATTTTTGCAGCAATGAATTCTGAAATTTCACTGAGTATTTTTTTTCGTTCATCATCAATTAATTCCGGTTGAGGAATAATTTGCTGGATGTAATTTTCTAACTCTGGAAAAAAGTGATCAGTACTATTTTGCATGTTTCAATAAGTGATAATGATAAAAGAAAAACCCGCCTTCGTGGCGCCGGGGGGGGGGGGGGGGGGGGGGGGGGGGGCGGGGGAACCGGGGGGGGGGGGTTTCCCCCGGGGCCGCCCCCACGAATTGGTCACGGAGATCAACACGACCTACATCAATG
>JAJAYG010000318.1 GCA_026786335.1 Chitinophagales bacterium
ACACTATCATTTACAAATCTTATTGAATTTAATTCATAAACGGTATCACTAAATACTTCAATTGGTTGAAGTTGATTCCAACTCTCGCCTTGATTTTCCGTCTTTAGTATTGTTGCATTAGAGCCAACTATAATTCCATTTAGGCTAGATGAAAAACTGATTGAGTTCATCGAATTGAAAGTATTAAAACTTTTTGAGTTCCATGTTTCGCCAGCATCAATTGTTTTTAAAATTGTACCGAGAGTGCCAACAGCGAATCCTACACTATCATTTAAAAAAATTACCTGACTCAAATGTTGTGTTGTTCCTGATATTTTATAAATCCAATTTTCACCACCATTAACCGTTTTCAAAATCGTTCCATATTGGCCCACCACAATTCCAGTATCTTCATTGATAAAATAAACTGAGAGTAGAAAGTTTTCAGTCCCACTATTAAGTTGTTCCCATTGAGCAAAGCAGTTAATGGAAATTAGTTGAAGAAATAAAAAAAATATTTTGTTTTTCACATGTAAAACTTTAAGAGTTAAGTGATGGAAAATTATTTCTTTAACGCATCAACCTGCTTTTGAAGTTCAATTATATAGAGTGTTAGTTCTTCTAATTTCTTTAGCATCTCAGTCTGTAACTCCCCTAAATTTATTCCATCGTTGTTTGAAACTTCTTGTGCCGATGGTATTCCAGGTAGGTGTTTATTTACTTTAATAAAGTTTTCAAGTTCAAAGAGCGATATTGGTTTGTAGCTTTTATCAAAAATATAGTCTGGCCAATTAATGTATAGTTTGACTTTAATTTCTTCGCAAATAATTTTCCCCTTCACAGCTAATTTATAATCTTCCGGAATAATTTCGGTTCCAATTCCTACTCTGCTCGTGATTGGTTCGAGGTATACACTACCGTCATCAGAACATGGGTTGTTGTACCATGCCAAAACTGGTTGTACACAAGATGCAAGACCCACATATTTAGGAACACCTCTTAATTCACCATTTGAATTAGTACCTAATAAATGAATTTCATTTGAAGCATTACTTGTGAACTTTAAAGAATCAACTATTAAATTACCTGCTACCTGCAATTTTGCTTGTGGCGTTTTTGTACCTATACCAACGTTGCCATCATTCTTAATTCTTAATCGCTCTGTGTTGTTTGTACGCAATGCAATGGAAGATGTATCGAGTGTGCCGATAAATGTTGTATTTGCATTGATAGCAGTATTGCCACTCATGCTCCAGTCGTTGCTCGATGGCTCGGTAAGGGTAGTGGTGCTTTGTTTGGTGCAACTGTTTAAATCGGTAACGGTTAATGTATAAGCACCGCCGCCTAATGATGAAAGTGTTGATGTTGTCTGACTGCCCGTCCATAAATATGTGTAAGGACTTTTACCGCCTGTAACTGTTGCAGCAATGCTGCCATTGAAGCATTGAAAGCAACTAACGCTGTAACCATTGGGGTACGTTGATGGTGTTGCCGAAATTGAAATGGCAGTGGGTTGTGTGAGGGTGATGCTGCCAGATATACTTGCATTGTTTACATCGCGCACCACTACCGTATAAGTTCCTGCCGAAAGGTTTGTTTGGTTCTGACTGAAGCTACCATTATTCCACTGGTAATTATAAGGAGCAACGCCGCCAATTGCTGTGAGATTGATTACACCATCGCTACCTCCGTTACAAGATACATTGTAAGTATTGTGCAATGTTGAAGTGATGCTACTGATTGCCATTGCAGTTGGCTGTGTGAGTGTGGTAGTTTTTTGTTTGGTGCATCCGTTAGCATCGGTAACTGTAACGGTATAAGTTCCTGCCGCAACATTGCTTAATCCGGAAACAGTTGCTCCATTGCTCCATAAATATGTGTAAGAAGGTGAGCCGCCTGTTACGTTGCTTGCTACAGTACCATCAGTGCCGCCGTAACGGGAAACGTTGTAACCATTGTAGTTGCTTGCACCTAAAGTAATTTGCATTAGTGCGGATTGTAGTAGTGTTACTGTTTTTGTTTTTGTATGACTGGCATTATCTGTAACAGTAAGTGTGTAAACACCGGCACCGACATTGGTTAGATTTTGTGTGGTTGCACCTGTGTTCCACACATAAGTGTAAGGTGAAGTACCGTTTACAATGGTAGCAACAATGCTTCCATTTGTTGATCCATTACATGCGACATGATATCCACCTGCATAAGAAGAAAGGTCAAAAGTGACATCAAGGACTTGTGCGAACGAATGAGATACGATAAAAAACAAAAGAGGACTTGCAATTAAATTCTTTTTGCTTTTGAGAAATTGAGATGCGAATAAATGTTTCATATAATTTGGTTTTATGGTGAGTGAAAAAAATATTTTAATTCAAACCTGTTTTTCCAAATCAAACTTCTACAGAGCGATAGATCAAATATAGGATTTGTTTTGAATAGGTAGTGAAATAAATTTTCATTTGCAAAAAACAATTTATAACCCCCACCGGTTCCCCCTTGAAAAAAGGGGGAGTGATGCTGAAGCATGATTGAAATTGTTTTGAGTTAAATAGCAGAGATAATTTTTCTTTCACTAAAAAAAGCAAGCTTTAAAGAATGCTAAATTTGATTACTGAACGTAAAAATTTATCTTTACAGGCAAACAATATTTCATCATGAAGCAATTATACTTTTTGATTCTCATTATATCATTCACCTTTCATTTCCAAAACACTTATGCGCAAAACTGCGATTCAAATCCTCCAAATAATCTTAGTGTAACAAACATCACTTCTTGCAGTGCAACTTTTAACTGGAATGTTTCGAACAATGTTAAATGGGTAAAAGTTGCTTACCGAATTAGCGGTGGTACTTGGTCTACATGGACAAAACTTACAGGGGCAACCTCTTACACCTTTAACAATCTGAGTGCAAACACGAGTTATGATTTCAGGGTGTTTTCAAAATGCAGCGATGGAACTAAGAGTGCTAAAGTCAAAATCACAGCTTCCACTTTATCATGCGCTCTTCCTTCAAACATTATTAATACCAATCAACAAATCAATAGTTTAAAATTCGAAATCACCAGTGTATGCAGTTTTGATTCGGTTCACATAAAATATTCAACACTTTTAGGATCTCCAATTACAATTTCTTTTCCTGCTGCTGCCGACTATACGGTAGATGGATTGGTAACAAACACACAATATCTATTTCAATTCTCCACTTGCCCTTCTTCACTTAATAATTATACAGCGGCTGATACTTTTTCAACTTCACAATTGCCTAATATCATTTTCATTTTGATTGATGACGGAAGAAGCGATTACCTGAGTATTGATGGAGCTTTTCCTTTTTTCAAAACACCAAACATTGACCGCATTGGATATGAAGGAGTGGATTTTAAAAATGCTTATGTGGCTACTTCGTTGTGCGCACCAAGCCGTGCCACATTTGCAACCGGGTTATTTACATTAAAAACCGGAGTTGGGGGAAATGCATTTAAATTAAATGAAAGCTATTACACCGTTCCTGAAGTGTTAAGGGACAACGGTTATTATTCAGCACTTGTTGGAAAGAATCACGGCACATTTGTTCTGGGAGCTAATCCTGAATTTGATTACTACATGGCATCGAGTTCATCAAGCGGCACCTTTAATTTAAACGGAACAAGTATTAACCTGCCTGCAGCTTATGTGCTCTCTGTTACCGATACTGCAATTGCAGTAATTAATCGTGTTAATGACCCGCTCTTTATGTGGCTTGCATACAGGGTACCACATTCTCCTCACGTAAGTTTACCCGGCTTCGAACACGATTATGATACACAGGTAATTCCATGGAACCCTGATACAGCCCGCTATGAAGTTAATTACCCTTCAACACTATATGCAATTGAAGAAAGTCTCTTGCATGGATACAGACTTGATACAACTTTCCGCAACATACTTGAAGACATGGCAGGGCTCGATAGTTGTATTGGTGAAGTTTACAAAGCACTTCAGGAATCAAATAAACTTGACAACACGCTCATCATTTTTACTTCTGATAATGGCTACTGCATGGGAACACATTGGTTGGGAGGGAAAACTTTTGCCTTCGAGCCTTCTATGAAGGTTCCAATGCTGCTTCGTTATCCAAAATGGTTTAATGATTCTTCAGTGATCACCAATGAACTCGCAAGCAATATGGATAATGCATCTACAATTTATGAAGCTGCGGGTATAGCAAATGCACCGGCAACAGATGGAATTTCTCTAAAGAAACTTTATGATGGTACCGAGCATCGTAACTCAGTTTACTATTACATACAAAGAGTTGGCAAGCACAACCCAACTGAAAGAGCATTCAGAGATTTGCATTATAAATACATTAATTATTCTTGCGATGATACTGTTGAATTATTTTTTGATATGGAAAACGATCCGCTTGAATTAACAAACCTGATCAACAACAGTGCTTACGCTTCACTGTTGAATATTTACCGGGCAAAGTATGATTCGATGCAGGGGGCATGGTATGATACTATACCGGTTGGAATTTCAACCTGCGAAATTTTAGATCCGCTTTATCTCAAGCACATGTTTGAAGAAGATGACCCCGATATGGATGTGCCGATTATTTATCCAACACTCGTAACAGATCATATAGAAATTTATATTCCCTGGAGTAATGCCTCTATTTCTTTATTGAATGTTGAAGGAAAATTAATCAACCGCTGGCAAATTACCGAGCAGTTTTCTCAAATAGATTTTACGGCTATACCACCGGGAATTTATTTTGTTGAAATGTCCGATGGGATCTCTTTGGGAAAATCGAGTGGAGCAAGCATTACAAAGAAAATTGTAAAGC
>JAJAYG010000319.1 GCA_026786335.1 Chitinophagales bacterium
GCAATAGAAAATACCGGTGCTGAACTAATAGTTACCAGCGATGCTGATTGTTTGATGAATGAGAATTGTTTGAGTACTGTGCTAGAATTTTATGAGACAACAAAATGTAAAATGATTGTTGCACCTGTTCTTTTAAATAATGAAAAGGGATTTTTTAACAAACTGCTGCAACTTGATTTACTCGGAATGGCAGGTATTACAGGAGCAACTTTAAATCAACAGTTTCCTAGTATGTGCAATGGAGCAAGTTTGGCATTTACCAAAAAAGTTTTTAATGATGTGAATGGCTATAAGGGAATTAATGGTATTTCTTCGGGTGACGATATGCTCCTGATGCATAAGATCGAAAAACAATTTCCGCGAAGTGTTTTGTTTTTGCAGAATATGAATGCTTTGGTTTTTACTAAGCCAATTGGTTCATTGCCTTCATTTATTAGTCAAAGAATGCGCTGGACATCTAAATCAAAAGCATACAAATACCCGAAGCTTAAGGCAAACTTACTTGCTGTTTTGTTATTCAATCTTTCAGTGTTGATTTCGTTTATCGGGATGTTTTTTAACACTGATTTTCAAATGGTTTTTGCTTTTCAGTTCATCATAAAATTGATTTTTGATTTTTCTTTTCTTTACCAAATTGCCGTTTTTTTTAAACGTAAAAAACTTCTTTGGTTATTTTTGCCTGCGCAAGTATTTCATGTTTTCTATATCATCATTATTGGTTTTGCCGGAAATTTATTCACCACAAAATGGAAGGGGCGTAAAGTAACATCATGAAAGATCTTGAATTTGCAGTGCTGGATGAACTGTATTTTGTTACTTCATTTTCCTCCTTATCGCAAGCAACTAATATTGATGAACAAAAATTAGTTGATGCGATTGAATCGCTGCTCAATAAAAAATATATAACGCAGTTGATTATGGAACCCGGTATGAAAGATTTTGAAAAACTTGAAACACCTGACTTTTCTATTTTACCAAAATCATTTTTTGTTGCAACAAAAGATGGGTTGCTTGAGCATAACTCCAGAGCATAAATTTATTTGTTCTTGGAGAATTAATTTTATAGGACAACATTTCTTTTCAGGTGGAGAATGTCAAAAGGAACTTGAATTTAAACCTACTCCTTAAGTAATATTGTAATAAGAAAATAGTTTTAATTCTGCAAGAAGATTGTTGTTAAAAATAATTAGTTGTAAATTTATTTACGAGGACATATTTTAGGCAACCGGCTTAATTTAACTGAAAGATGAAGGCGATTTCAAAGAAAGTAAAAGGAGTAGAAGAACTGGAGCAGATGCTTCTTTTCAGAGATCAGCAAATGAAATTATTGTTGCAGGTTACGGAAGCAATCAACAGCAACGTTTCGGCACGCGGGCTTTTAAAGATGTATGAGAATATGCTCGTGAAGCATTTGGGAATTAAAAAGATTGCTGTATTTATTTATAACACCAGTTGGATTTGCCCCAATGCAAATGGCATAGATCGCCACGATGCCGAAGATTTAATTATACCGTACCTTCTTTCTTTCAAGCAAATTACCAATCTTAAAAAAGTAAATCATGCATTGGCCCATCAATTTGAAGTGGTAATTCCTGTATATCATAAAGATATTCCGTTGTCATTTACATTTCTGGCTCACATGCATCATGAACAGGGAATAAGTATTGAAGAAGAACTCAACTACATTCAAACAATAGCAAGTGTTATTAATGTTGCAATAGAAAATAAGAAACTGTTTCGTATGCAAATGAAACAGAAGTTTTTAAAATCTGAAATGGAAATGGCTGGTCAAATGCAAACCATGCTGATTCCCGGAACACTCCCGAATGATGAGCGATTGGCAATGGCAGGTGTTTATCTTCCACATCAGGAAGTGGGAGGCGACTATTATGATTATATAGAATTGAATCAGGATGAATGCATCTTTTGCATTGCAGATATTTCGGGAAAAGGAGTTGCAGCTGCTTTGCTAATGGCAAGTTTTCAAGCAAGCGTAAGATCATACGCCGAGAAATCAAATTCACTTGCATCTTTGGTTGAACAACTCAATGCAAGGGTGAATGAAATTACTAAGGGTGAAAAATTCATCACTTTATTTCTTGCTAAATACAATCACAAAACAAGAGAACTTCAGTATGTAAATGCCGGCCACAATCCACCACTTCTTATTCATGAAAATGAAATTGTTCCTTTGAATGATGGCTGCACAATTTTAGGAATGTTTGAAAAACTTCCTTATATAAATGTGAAGAAGATGAAACTGGAGGGTGGTTTTACCGTTTTCTGTTATACGGATGGATTAGTTGATATTGAAAATGAAAAACGAGAGACAATGAATGTAGAACACCTGATTGCATTTCTTGAAAAGAACAAAACTGAAAACCCTGTTGAATTGAATAAGATCATGGTTGATCATATTGTTTCGCACAAAGGAAATAAAATGATCAATGATGATATTAGTTTACTTACCTGCAGGATATTACCACAGCCAATTGATTAATGTTTAAGCTGATAATTCTTTTGCTTTAAGTTGCTTGTTCTTTAAATCCTGATTCACGAGCAATGCAATACAGATGAAAAAGAAGGAACCGATTTTATCTGTTTCGAGAAGATCGCTTAAAAAGGTATTCACATAAATAATAATGATGCAGAGCAAAATTGCGAGAATATATTTTCGTTCCCCCCTGTCAATAGTTTGATGATAAATTCTTTCGCCATTGATGATGATTGCAAGTGTAAAAAGTATGAAAATGATAAGTCCGATTATTCCCTGTTCGGTAAGCACCAGCAGAAAATAATTGTGAACTGAAGAGCGTTCAAGGTTCTCGCTAACATAGGTTTGAAAACTATTTACTGTATAGCCTCTGTAAAAATTGTAAAAATTACCAGGGCCGTAACCTGTTATGGGTTTATCCATCCACATGCGCACAGCAGCAACCCATCTGTACACTCGTTCTTCACTCGAAATATCATGCCCCTCAAATGTTGATGCAAGGTGATCGCCAAGCTCGGGATGGTAAATTGTTTTATCAAATTCAGGCGCATAGTTTAAATATTGATTGTGGTAGCCCATGTATACGAAAAATATTATTGCAGCAGCAAAACCAATAATGGTACTCCATTTTAAAAGCCGCATTCTAATAATGGGTATTGCGATTAGTGCAGTGATTAGTGCCAGCCAGGCAGAGCGTGTATAAGCTAAGAAAGCTGCTGCAAGCAGAAGAAGCAGAAAAAATATAAGCAGGTTTCTTTTTTTACTTCCCCTTTTATACCAGGTGATTGCCAGAAATGTAAAAGGAATTACCTGTGCTATCGTGCATGCATAACTAACATGGTTTCTAAAAAAGGGCAGCATCATGGTGTTTACTGTTTCAAATGAAAACCCTGAGTGACTATGCCGGTTGAGTGTATAAAAAATAACGAATACCAATGGTAGCAGAATGCACCAGTAAGCTTTTCTGAAATCTTCAATTCGCCTGATAACTACTGAGGTAACTAATACAAATGTTACAATGTACCATGTTTTTGCAAGTGAATATTTTAATGAAACAAATAAGTTGGAGGAAAAGATAATATCGAAATAGACCCATGCCAGATGGAGTGCTAAAAAAAAGATAATCGGGTTTTTAAGAAATCGGATATCAAATTCATTATTTTTTGAGAGCACATACGGAATAAACAGGATCATTAATCCCCCTATCAGCATCTCAGTGGGGAAGTCAGTTGCAAATCCATTTGGTAATGCAACTTCAGTGCTTAGTGGCAGCATCACTAACAATAAAAAATAAATGAAGCGCATATCTATTACGCTTAAAAACAAAAACAAGATTGCTGGTGGAATCAGCAGTAAATAGTAGGTCTCTGTATAAATAGAAACGAAACCGCAACAGAGCATGAGTGCGCTGAAGACATAATAAACATTGAGCGGAGTAGTATTAGCTTTTAAGCTCAGCATTTTTATTGAATGCGGCTTTAATGAACTTAAATCTTTCAATAAGTAATATAGCAAGCGAACAAAGAACAAAAGCAGCCAATAGAGAACCAAGTACAATGATCCATCTTACAGGTTTTGATTTTCTTTCCGCAGCAAATGCTTTTTGAAGAATAAATAATGTGGAAACATCGGAGTTAATTGAGGCTTCAAATTGCTCAAACTGAACAATATTATTGTTGAGTTCCCTTATAGCCCCTTTTTTCTTTTCTTCAAGTACTTTAACTTTCTCAAGAGCAGCATCGTAACCTGCTGTTCTCTCGGCGCGTGAACTTTTGATTTGTGAAGCAAGGTCTTCGATATCAGTATAAAGATTGAACTGTTGCTTGAGATAAAAAATGGTATCGGTAAGATTTTTTACTTCCTGATCCTTTTCAATCTTTTTCTTTTTATAGATCTTAAGAATTTTCTTTTTGTTTTCGTTAAGTAAATCACGGTTGGTTTCGTCAAGCTTAGCAACTATTTCATTTGCAATCTGAGCTGCAAGAATTTTATCATGATCCTGAACTATTATTTCAATGGCACCCTTATCATTTTTTGTTGCCCTGTAGTTATTCTCCAATTCATTAAGCACAGCATAAATGGGGTAGCTTTCTTTTGCCGAGTCAATTTTATAATGCTGAAAAAGATGAAATTTGTTTACGATGTAAAGTTCTAAAGGAGCCGATGAAGCGATTGAAAGAATACGGTCAATATCATTGCTTCCGCCAAACAAATAATTATCTCCACCCGAAAACAAAGTTCCACTGCTTGTCATGTTTGGATTGAGCGGATAAAAGATTGCTTTTGATTCATAATAAGGAGGCATAATGTGCGGATCTGTGATCACAGTGCTTCCAACAATAGCAACGCCTGCTACAATTAATATCGGCTTGCGCCAATTCCATAATGTTTTAAAAAACTCTATTAAATTGAATGGCTGTTCCATGCTTAAGAGGGGAGAATAAAAAAAATTTTTGCGAAGATATAACAGAATAGTTGAGTTAGTTTGGGATGATAATAAGTTGCTTTTTAATGAATTCTATATCATAAGAAAACAAGATTGAACCAAACCTGAACAGCTTTGCAGTTGATTATTTGATTTGCAATAATTTAAATTTAGGGGAAAGAAAAAAGGAATTAATGTAAGCGGCTTATTAGATTTGTGCAATCAATGATTCATAAGATTCAAGAGGTTGAAAAAATTGCAGGAAGTTCAAAGTTTAAGAAGCTTTTACTCTTGCGATCAAAGTATTTAAAAGCATTATTTTACAGTAAGGTAGTCTATAAGATTACAAAAAGGCATAAGAAAATTGAGTCGATCACATTTTTTAATAAACCCATCAAAGTACTGCTGCCTTCCGGAATGGATATTTATTTATCAGGCGGCAAAACACATGATTCAGAACTAAGACTTGCTAAGTATTTGATCATTAATCTAAAATTAAATTCTTGCTTTATAGATGTAGGAGCGCACTTTGGTTATTTCACTCTGCTGGCTTCAGAACTGGTTGGCGTAAACGGAAAAGTATTTTCCTTTGAACCATCCGGCATTTTTTCATTGCTAAAAGAAAATGCCGGCAATTCAACAAATACCAAATTGTTTAAGCAAGCTGTTTCAAATGAGAATTCCGAATTATCATTCTATGAATTTCCAACCTTGTATTCAGAATACAATACGCTTTCGGTTGATCAGTTTCAAAATGAAAAATGGATTCAAAAAAATAAACCTGCACAAGTAACTGTTCATTCAACAACGCTTGATTCATTTATTGAGGAGCAAAAGATTTTACCTGCTATGATCAAGATAGATGTGGAAGGCGCCGAACTTAATGTTATAACAGGCGCCCTTAAGACACTCAAGCTTTCTTCTCCAATATTAATTATGGAATTCATTCATCACAAAAGAGTTGGAAATAACTACCTTGATGCAAATCAATTGATGTTGAATAATGGCTATCAATCTCATCTTATTCTAACTGACGGATCTTTAAAACCAGTTTCTGAAGTTGATGATTATCTAAATAAAAATAATCTCGAGTCGGAAAATATTGTTTACCTTAAAATCAGTGGTTGACAAATATTAAGGCTCACGAAAGCAGCAATTTTATTTTCCTAATTGCCAAAAGTCCGAGTGCAAAGGCGGTTAAGGTGCAAAGTGCCATCGCTGATAACAGACTCACCAACCAATTTATTTGAATTAAAGTGGAAGCGTAAAAAGTTGCTATTGCGAAAAGCAAAAAAATTGTGAGACGTATTAACAAGCCGTAATTAAGCTTAAATCCAAAAATCTTTTTGGCAAGAAAAATTTGTGCTATTGCAATAAAATAATTGGTGATCACTGATGTTTCTGCTGCGCCCAATGCCTTAAATTTTCTTATCAAGAAAAAGTTAAAGGCAAGATTCATGATTACGCCTAATAGTGCAATTACGGTTAACTGTTTAAGGTTGTTGTTTGCCGTGAGCAGTGTGCTGAAAATATAGATAGTGGAGGTTGCAATAAATGTTAGAATGAGTATTGATAAAATTTTTGCTGTGTATTCATTTGCTTCGTGGTAGAGCAAATGCATAATCGGAAGCGAATAAAAACTTAATGACAACGCAGCAGTAACCGATAAAATGAAAATAATTGTAAAGCTTGATTTCACCAATTCATTAATTGCTTTTCCTTCCGAAATCATTCTCGAAAAAATTGGTAACAACAAAACCGAAAACAAAAAACCGAATTGATTGAGTGCATCCAGCAGCCTGAAAGCAGAAGCATACAATCCTGCTTCGCGCTGCCCATCATCGGGCAGCAAATTTTCAATCATCAAAGCATCCACTCTCGCATAAATAAGCATCAATGCAATCAGTAAGGCAAAAGGGAATGCTTTCTTTAAAAGGTTTTTTGTAAACGGAAAAGAAAAACTTACAGGAATTTTACCCGATATTCTTAACACATAAAACAACGCAACAGCCAGCGTTATGAGGTATGAAATAGACTGCGCATAAATAAACCACTCGATCACAAACGCTTTTCGGAAAACAGGAGCATACAGCAGTACGCCGCAAATAATGATCATAAGCCCCTTATCAAAAATTGAAAACAGGCTGTCAACTTTAAAATGATGCAGTGCAGAAATATTTGAACGCACATAAACAATCAATGAAGCCAACGCCTGATTCAAACAGATAAAAAGTAATAAGTAAAGTACGTAACCCGAGTAATGAAGTACAAATGCAAGAAAAAGAGTGATGAGTAAATAAAATCCTGTAAGCAAAAGTTTGATGCTAAGTATATTTGATAATTGATTTGAAAGAAGATCTTCGCGCTGTGCGATCAACCGGTTGTTGTAGTTACTAATTCCAAAGTCGAGAAGAATTTGAGTAATCACCGAAAGGTTGGTAAGAACAAAATAAAGTCCATAGCTTTCGGCGCCTACCACGTTCTGTACTGTTCTGTCTATACCAAAAATCCAGATTGGTTTTATAAACAGATTTACAGTGATTAAGAAGGCAAGATTGCGGAAAAATAATTTCTGCATTAACTCGGTTTACAGAATGAGAATTAAATTAACGCCGAAAAGTAGCGCAATGCATTTCATTTGCAAATAAGATTGAAGGCAGAATATAAACAGTAACCCGTAAACCATCATCAGTTAATAGAGTGAAAATTGCAATTAACACCAGGTTTTTGATCAAGGATCATCTCGAAGGCATCGGGTGGTTTTGTTATGAGTCACTCAAGCGAATTACGCAACAGCACCCCGAGCATCAATTTTATTTTTTGTTTGACCGCAAGTTTTCTGATGAATTTATTTTTTCAAAAAACATTACTCCTGTAATAGTTTACCCGCAGGCGCGCCATCCATTGCTTTGGTATTGGTGGTTTGAAATGGCGATTCCTTCAGCACTAAAAAAAATAGAACCTGATCTGTTTCTCTCGCCCGATGGTTATTGTTCTTTGCGTACTTCATTCAAACAAGTGATGGTAATTCACGATCTTGCATTTGAGCATTACAGCAATTACGCCGATGCAATTACGCTAAAATACTACCGGCATTTTACACCCAAGTATGCAGCAAAAGCAAATCGCATTGCTGCAGTTTCAAATTACACGAAGCAGGATATCATTCAGCAATATGGAATTTCTGCCGATAAAATTGATGTTGCCTGCAATGGCTCCAGCGAATTGTTCCATCCTATTTCCATGGATGAAAAAAAGTTGGTGAAAGAAAAATTTGCAAATGGCTCTGATTACTTTGTATACGCAGGCGCCATTCAACCCCGAAAAAATATTATCAATCTCTTTCTTGCATTTGATGAATTTAAAAACAGAACCGGATCAAATTTGAAATTGGTAATGGCCGGAAGAAACTGGGGCTACAAAGAAGCCATGAATATTTGCGCTGCCATGAAACACAAAGAAGATGTGATCTTTCATGGCCACCTCACCCGAAATGATTTAACAAAACTGATTGCAGGCGCAATGGCATTGGTTTATGTTTCGCTCTTCGAAGGTTTTGGAATTCCCATTGTTGAAGCAATGAATTGCGATGTGCCTGTGATTACTTCCAATGTATCATCAATGCCTGAAGTGGCAGGCGATGCAGCATTACTGGTTAAGCCCGATTCGGTTGAGAGCATTGTTTCGAAAATGGAATTGATGATGAGCAGCGAGCAACTTAGAAATGATTTGATATTGAAAGGAAGAATTCAATGCCAACAATTTACCTGGCAAAACACAGCAGATAATTTATGGAGTTGTATGATGAAAACAATATAAATTCTTAATTCCTAATTTCTAATTTGGAATTGACATCACCCAATTGCCTGTTGCAAATCACCGATCAAATCACCCACATCTTCAATTCCAACACTAAGGCGAATGAGTGAATCAAGCAAGCCGCGTTGTTCGCGTTCTTCTTTTGGAATGGAAGCATGCGTCATTGATGCAGGATGACCAATCAGCGATTCAACACCGCCCAATGATTCGGCCAATGAAAAAAGTTTAGTGCCCGATAATACTTTCATTGCATCATCAATATTATTTCCTTTCAAAGTAAAAGAGATCATACCGCCGAAACCACGCATCTGTTTTTTTGCGATCAAATGATTTTTGTGACTGGGAATTCCGGGATAATAAACCTTGTCAACTTTAGGATGGCTTAAAAGGAAGTCAACAACTTTTGCAGCGTTTACGCAATGGCGATCCATGCGAATGTGTAAAGTTTTAACACCGCGCAAAACCAAAAAGCAATCGTGCGGACTTGGAATAGCGCCGCAGGCATTTTGCAAAAATTTTAGTTGCTCAAATATTTGTTCCTGATTCATTACCAATGCGCCCATTACCACATCACTGTGACCTCCTAAATATTTTGTTACGCTGTGGATCACAATATCGGCACCCATATCGAGCGGATTCTGCAGGTAAGGCGAAGCAAAAGTATTGTCAACACAAACGAGCATATCGGTTTGGTGAGCGATGGAAGCAATTTCTTCAATGTCAATAATGCTCATCATGGGGTTCGATGGTGTTTCGAGCCAAACCATTTTTGTAGCAGGTGTAATGTGTTTTGCAAAATCACTCGCATCGGTGAGTGGAATAAATTTGAATTTAATTCCATAGCGCTCAAACACTTTTGTAAAAATGCGGTAAGTGCCGCCATACACATCATCACTGCAAATAACTTCATCGCCGCTATTCAAAAGTTTTACAACAGCATCGGTAGCAGCAAGTCCACTTGCAAAACATAAGGCGTGATTTCCGTTTTCGAGCGCAGCTAAATTTTCCTGCAACACATCGCGTGTAGGATTTTGTGTGCGCGCATATTCATAACCTTTGTGCTTGCCGGGTGCCTCCTGCACGTAGGTAGAAGTTTGGTAAATGGGAGTCATGATGGCGCCGGTAGTAGGATCGGGGTGAATGCCGGCATGTAAAACTTTGGTTGCGAATTTCATTTATTGAGTTTTGAATTTATGGGTGCAAGTTATAGGTTCTTTTTGTGCTCAATTGTTTTGCGTTACACCTCAACCTATAACCACGCTGCTTTAATCTTTTTCAAAAAGTTTTTTTAAAAAATGTTGCCCTCAATTATTGTTTTACTTTCGAATAGGGAAGTCAGGGAATATTTTATAGAAACACCAAAGCGATTTTAATAAAATGAAATTCCAACGCTATGGTACATATTTTTATTATACATCATCTTCTCACGTATATCGGCGGGATTAAAGCCATGCTCTACAAGAGCACTGCAATAACAGTTGCAGGTGAAGCAACATCACTTGAAAATATTATTGAACTGCTAAAAAACAAAACTCCCCATGTGCTTTTAATCTCCGAAAGATTAACCGGTATTGCTGAAACTGTAATTGCCCTTGGTAATCTTTTACCCGCCATGAAAATATTACTGCTGGTAGAGGCATATACTCAGGAGCACTTGCACAAAATGGTGGAGTGGGGAGCGCATCATGCAATACATGAAGCAGCAAACAAAAAGGAGTTGATACAAAACATTATTGCGTTGCACAATGACTCAGAACATTTACCACCCGATGCGCAGAAGATTGTGAATGACATCCGGCGCAAGCGGCTGGAATTTGATCTGCTTAAAAATAAACTTACTCCAAAAGAACTGGAAGTACTGCAATGCATTGCAAAAGCAATGAGCTCAAAGCAAATTGCAGTGCATCTCAGCATAAGCGAAAACACGGTGAAGACACACCGAAAAGATCTGCATGATAAACTGGGAGTACACGATGTAATCTCACTGCTAAATAAAGCCCGCTCACTCGGGTTAATTAAATAACATTACTAAAAGGTCTCACACGATCGTGTGAGAAAACCTCACACGATGGTGTGACACACCATCGTGTGTTTTTTTGTGTATGCCTTGCATACAATTTTGCTTTCTCACACTACTTCTTATGCACCTCAAATTTTTACAAACAGTTTTCTCAATTTATAATAGCATATTTTTTTCTGATGCGTTATTACCTGCTGTATGTATTACTATCTTAACTGAAAATATTTCTTCTTCTTTCTTTTTAACCCCACTACAAAAATCTACATGCCCGGCGGCTATTGCTCTCAATTTACTTGAGAGGCAGAGCCGTTATAAGCGGTGATGCCTGATTACTGTGTTTATGTACTTGCGAGTACATTAAACACAAATCGAATGAGAAAATATTTTTTCTCTTAGCGCAACGGGCAAGCGGAATGCGTAACTTCACAGTTACATTTCACCTTCAACTTATTTTAATGAAAAAGTTTCTTCCGGTTTTTCACCTCTGTTGCTTGCAATTTTTTGCAAGCGCGCAAAACTTAGTTCCAAATGCAGATTTCGAAAACCACATTGGTTGCCCTGCTAACTACGATGATTTCTACCCATGTGTTGATTGGGAAGCGGTAGCAAATACTCCTGATTATTTTCACACATGCTCAACCGGCCCTAATGTATGGGTTCCTTTGAATGGAGCTGGATATCAAATTCCATTGTCAGGAAATGCCTACGCAGGAACAGTGCCTTATGTAACATCTGGTGCAAATTATAGAGAGATAATTCAAGCACAATTATTTTCTGAATTAGCAATTGGCGAAACATATCATGTTTCGTTCAATATTGTTTCTGGATTCAACATAAACATGAATATCGCTACAAATAATATGGGAGTTCGTTTTTCTACATTTCCATTCACATTAAACACACCCCCGCCAATAAACAACTGGTCTCACTTATACACTGACTTAGTAATTTTTGACACTTTAAATTGGGTGAACTTAGAAGGAACAATTGTTGCCGATTCAAATTACAAGTACGTCTTGATCGGAAATTTCTTTGATGACGATCATACAACACTTGTTCAAGTTGGTCAATATTATACTCGTGCATATTATTACATTGATGATGTATGTGTTGCTCCAAGCGAAGACCAATGTTCATGGCGCGTGAATACAGTTACATTAGAATCTACCCATGCCTGGAAAATTTTTCCTAATCCTTGTAACGATTTATTACATGTTACCGGAGGAGCTGGTAAGGCAGGGTTTGCGAATGTTTCTAATGTATTAGGAGAGCAATTGCTATACAAAGAGTGGAGCGCAGGCGAAAACCATTTTACATTTAATACATTGAATTTACCGGAAGGAACTTATATGATGTTGATTGAAGAAGGTGATAAAGTTGTTACAAAACCATTTATTATTCAACACTAAAATTAAAAATTATGAAAAACATTTTTAGATTCCAGCTAAGTCTGGTAATTATTGTTATAGTTCAAATCTTAAATACTCATGGGCAAGTCACAACTGTAGGGAACAACTCTGCAACTTCAGCAAATGACTATGTCGGTTGGGATGCAAATGAAACAGACCCTTTGGTGATAGCCACAAAAGCGGCGTATAATATTTATTTTCAAACTGCAGCAACACAGCGAATGACCATACTGGGAACTGCAGGCGCAACACAAGGTTTTGTTGGCATAGGAACAAATGCCCCCCAAAGCCCACTGCATTTGCACGGC
>JAJAYG010000320.1 GCA_026786335.1 Chitinophagales bacterium
AAACAAAAGTGAGCATGTTTACAACAGCTTAGTGTTAACAGTTACGAAAAAAGTGTTAATGGTATTTATATTAACAACCTGTTTAACATTATCGGTGATTTCTTTCTTACAATGGCAGGAACATAAATGCAGAATCAATCATTTGGAAGAGTCATCTTCCTTTTCATTTGATTTTTTTATAAAATACTTTACCATGGGTTCGTTTTCCGAGGGTTCATTTTTTTCTAACTCTTCGCTGTCGTTCTCTTCAATCATCCACTCGGGTAATGGATCATCAAGAGGCCCTTTTCTTAAATAATAAAGTGAGAAAAATATTCCTGCAAGAAAACCTGATAGATGTGCTTCCCATGAAATACTCTCTACAACAGGCAACATTCCCCACAACAACCCTCCATAAACAAATACTACTGCAAGCGCTATTGCAAGCAGCTTTCTGTTCTTTCTTAGAATACCGCTGAAAAATAGAAAACTGGCCATGCCATAAACCAAACCACTTGCACCTATGTGATGCGCCTCTCTGCCAAAAAGCCAAACGCCTAATCCATCAATGAACCAAATGAGAAAAAAAACTTTGTAGGAGATCGTTCGGTAGAAATAGAAAAGCAAGCCGCCGAGCACGAGCAACGGAATTGAATTAGAAAACAGGTGACTAAAGCTGCCATGTATTAATGGCGAAAAAATGATTCCTCTCAAACCTTCGGCAGTGCGTGGAAAAACTCCATAAAATCCAAAATCACTGCCACTTACAAATTCAAATATAAAGATGAGCCAGAGAAGACACACGAACATAAAAGGAATGAAGATGCTCACTCTTAGTTGTTTCTTTTCTTCTTCATCTTTTTCTCTTCTGATTATTTCCATCCTAAATAAAAAATTTTAACGGTTGAAAATTACTTTAAAAATTGTGGCTTTAAAATTTGAAAAAAATCAACCTTCGTATAAACTCGAACATCAAACATTTTCAATTTTTATTTTGCGTAACAACATTTTTAACTCTTGAAATTGATTCTTTGTAATTTTCACTCATGAGAATTCGTATTTGCTATCTGCTGCTTTACTTATTAATATCTGCTTCATTCTTTTCATGCAAAAAGAAAATAGAAGCTGATGCAATTTTTTTCAACGCTAAAATTTATACCGTTGACTATGGAAACAGCATGGCCGATGCATTAGTAGTTAAGGATGGCAAAATAATTTATGCGGGGCATGCTGCAGTTGCCTTTGAATTTTATAATGTTAAAGACACAATCAATCTTGAGGGAAAATTTGTGTACCCCGGATTAATCGATGCTCATTGCCATTTTCTTGAATACGGAAAAACATTAAAGCAGGTAAATTTAACCGGCACCTATTCATGGGCTTCGGTAATTGAAAAAGTAAAATCATTTGACTCCGTTAATCATGATGGCTGGCTCGTGG
The DNA here is from genome assembly GCA_026786335.1 of Chitinophagales bacterium. Lineage (GTDB taxonomy): Bacteria > Bacteroidota > Bacteroidia > Chitinophagales > UBA10324 > JAJAYG01. The sequence goes on from JAJAYG010000320.1 coordinate 1,420, forward strand.
GAAGAGGGTGGGATCAAAACGATTGGGTGAAAAAAGATTTCCCAACCAATGCCGAATTGAATTTATTGTTTCCTGATCGCCCTGTTTTTTTAGAACGCATTGATGGCCATGCTTCTGTTGCCAATGCTAAAGCACTTGAACTTGCCGGCTTTAATGCGGCAACAAATATTGATGGGGGAATACTAATTTCTGAAAACGGAAAACTTACAGGAGTATTAATTGACAATGCAAAAGATTCATTAAGAAAAATAATTCCGGAGGCAACATCAAAGCAAATTTCCAATGCATTGATGAAGGCGCAAAAAAATTGCTTTGAGGTTGGGCTCACTACAGTTGATGAAGCAGGACTTACCAAGCGCGAAATCTTAATCATTGATTCATTGCAAAAAAGTAATGACTTAAAGATTCGCATTTATGCAATGGTGACTGATGATGAAGAATCTAAAAAATATTTTTTTGAGAACGGAAAATATAAAACCGACCGGCTCAATGTGCGCGCAATTAAATATTATGCCGATGGTGCACTCGGCTCGCGTGGTGCATTGCTGCTGAAACCATATACAGATGATTCAAAAAATTCCGGGCTTTCAATTCATCCCCGTTCCTATTACGAAGAGCAAGCGGCCCTTTGTAAACAATATGATTTTCAAATGTGCACACATGCCATTGGTGATTCGGCAAACAGAATGATGTTACAGGTTTATGGAAAAATTCTTGGCGGGTCAAATGATTTGCGTTGGAGAATTGAACATTGCCAGGTTGTTGCTCCCGATGATTTTGAGTTGTTTCAAAAATTCAACATCATTCCTTCTGTTCAAACTACGCATGCAACAAGCGATATGTATTGGGTGCTCGAGCGGCTTGGTATTTTTAGAATCAAAGGAGCTTATGCCTATCACAATTTGATGTTGCAAAACAACTGGATTGCGAATGGCAGTGATTTCCCGGTTGAAGATATTAATCCATTGTATGGTTTTTATGCAGCGGTTGCAAGAAAAGATCAAAAAGGTTTTCCTGCCGATGGGTTTCAAATGGAGAATGCCTTAAACAGAGAAGAAGCTTTGAATGCAATGACCTTGTGGGCAGCTCAATCAAACTTTGAAGAAAATGAGAAAGGAAGTTTAAGTGCAGGAAAATTCGCCGACTTTGTTGTTTTGGAAAAAGACATTATGAC